>CAIWVT010000105.1 GCA_903916135.1 uncultured bacterium | reverse complement strand
TCATACCAATCTATTTATCATAAATTTAGAAAAATAACCAATAATAATAACAGTCACAAAATTACATTTTTTTCATTAAGTTATCAAAATATTTTTTTTGTTCGTAGGGTTTCACACTACTTGGGGCTAACATTACAGTGTTTTATTCACCGTTTCCATGCAAAAATAATAAAAAGATACAATATTTAAAAATTTGTTAAGGAGATAATAAGTGAGACAATAGGGAATGGTGAATAAAACCAAGTTGGACTATGCCTATTGTACTATGGGCATTCTTTTTATTTTCGTATTTAATTGGAGAGAACAACTGTATAAAAAACTTATTATTTTTAATAAATACATTGATTTAAAACTACATTTTACTTTTTTATTTATCTCTTAGACATACCAATCCCATCATGATTTTTAATGAACCATTGAGTTTGATTTGGTATGTCAAAGAACGAATATTGTCAAACTATTATCCAGTCATTTTGTTTACTGAAACCTGAATTTGAGTTTTCATCATTCCTGTTTTGCATTTTGGACAGCACAATGGATCTTGCCCTGTAATATTACGCCATACTTCTATGGCAGATAATCCTTTTAATTCAGGAAGAAAACTTGTTCTGTCTATTAATTTAAAGCATTGATCAAGTTTTGATTTAGTATTGCACATTGCCATAAACCCAAAGTATCTTATTTTATAAAATCCGGTTGGCAATATATGCTGAAGAAATCGTCTGATAAATTCATCCGCACCAAGAGTAATACTTTTTTTTAGTCCTGCAGATTTATAGTCTTTGTAGTAAAAGCTAACCTTACTATTCTGATGTTTCTGTATTCTATGATTCGTTATTGCAACCCTATGAGTATAATTTCCAAGATATTTTACCAGGTTATCAGAACAGGAAAAAGGTTTTTCGCAGTAAACAACCCATTTTTTTTCATAACACTTATCTTTAATGGATTTAAATGAAATAAAATCATCCGGAAGTTTCATTTTGCCATTAACAACGCACTGTTCTATAAGTTTACACAGAATACCCCTAAATATTGCACTGAGAACCTTAACCGGAAGAAAAAACTTTTTCCCTGAAGTTATCCATTCTGTCTGATCCTCTGATAATCCACCGGCAGGCACAATCATGTGAATGTGCGGATGATAAACCAAAGTTTGCCCCCATGTATGTAAAATACCAACAGCTCCCACTTGCGATCCAAGATACTCAGGATTTTTTGCGCATTGCATCAATGCTTTTCCTGCTGCTTTGAATAACAAGCTGTATGCTTCTCTCTGGTTGATGTAAAATAGTTTATGAAGAATATCAGGAATGGTAAAAACAATATGAAAATATTTTACAGGTGGTAATTTACCAGCAAGTTGATCAACCCATTGAGTTGTCTTTATAAACTGACACTTTGGACAATGTCTGTCTCTGCATGAATTATAGGATTGTATTGTATAACCACAGTTGTCGCAGTATTTAATATGTCCGCCCAATTCAGCAGTGCGACATTGCATAATTGATTTAAAAGACTTTTGTTGTTCCTGACATAATCTATGCTTTTGCAGAAAATCTTTTGCATTGCTTCTAAAAATATCAGAAAGCTCAATGCCTTGCTTCTTATTCTCCATTTCATGATGTTTTAGATATTCATCGAATCTAATGGAGAAATTATATTAGACGCATCTATATTTGTAAGATGAAGATACATCGATGTAGTCTTAAGTGAAACATGTCCCATGAATTGTTGAATTAACCGTAAATTCACGCCCTGCTCCAACAAATGTGTAGCAAAGCAATGCCTGAGGGTATGAAAAGAAATTTGTTTTTTGATTCCAGCTTTTTGTGCATTTTTCTTAACAATATTGTTTAGTGTACCATCGGACAAGTGTTGTCCTTTTTTCATCTGAGATTCAAAAAGATAGAAAGAAGGTCTTTCAATTTTGAAATATATCCTCAAAATATCAAGGGTTTTTGCAGAAAGAATCGTATACCTGTCTTTTTTACCTTTACCTTGAAATACATGCACCTGCATACGATCAGAATCAATAGCTTTTGGTTCTATAAATTGTACTTCCTGTCGCCTGAGACCGGATGAATATGCAAGCATCATAATCGCTTTGTGTTTAATGTTATTTGTACAATTTATTATTCTTTCTACCTCACTTAATGACAATATTACAGGAAGTTTTTTTTCACGCCTTGGACGCTTGATCTTTATTTGTTGCCAATCACGTTTGAGTATATCTGCCTGTATAATTTTAAAAACGCTGATATACTGATTGACCATGGATACTGAGATGTTTTCATCTGTAATTCTTTTATGAAGAAAATCCTTGAACTGTTCAACACTTATCTGATCAACAGACCTGTCAAAAGCCTTCTCAAGTGATATTAACAGTAAACTGTATGTTTTAATGGTTCTGGAACTGTAGTTTCTAACCTGCATCTCGCGGATTAAAAGCTCTGAATGATTTAAATTCTGACTTGTCATGATAATAAAATTTAAAGTTAAAAACTTCAAATTTACTATCATTAATTACCGACTCTTTTAGAGGAGGTTTAGTTCAACGGCTGGGCTAAGCCCTGTGCGGGATTGCGTGACGCATTCCTATCCACGATACAGGAAAGTTCGAGCGGGACACTGTCCATCGAAAACCTCTGTAACCCGCATTGGGCGTAGCCTTTGTTATGCACTGTTGCACTTATTGGAGTATTATTTACTCATAATCACCTTCTTGGTAATACTTTCCTTATCCGTAACAATCCTCACAAAATAAAATCCATCATCTTTTATTTCAAAATTAACTTTTTCTTCGTGATAAACATTTCTTTTTTCCAATACTTGTCCTAAAGAGTTTGAAATTTCAATATA
>CAIWVT010000104.1 GCA_903916135.1 uncultured bacterium | reverse complement strand
GTATGTCATTATTTTCACGCTTCATTTAATTGTTATCTACAATCAATTAATCCCTTTGACGTGTGTGAAGCTTGTTTTTTGTAATCACTTCATTATTTTCTGACAGGAATTAAAAAAAAGAAACGCTATTTGGTTGATAAATAGCGTTTCTGAATTTTAAAAGGTTAAATGTAAATTGTTGTAGAAATCTTTTGTAAGTGTAGTATTTCACAAAAATGATGTTTTTTGTTAGTGAAGCTTTCACTTTAGCGAAGACTTCACTTTTAGTTTCATCTCATCTAAAACCGCTACCTTATATTTTGAGCTAAGATAACTATTTTCTATCACCTCCCATCAACTAATTTTTTAATTCGAAAAAACTGAATTTGTCATTTTTAAAATTTCATTCGAAGCGTTATAAATTTCATGTGAAAAAACGGAAATTTCATGTGAAATAACAATCGGTTCATGTGAAAAAACGACTGGTTCATGTGAAAAAACGACTGGTTCATGTGAAAAAACGGTCGGTTCATGTGAATGGATGAAAATATGACCTCACTAAATAATTATATAATTTGTAACATACTATATAACAATACTTATAGCAATAGAATGAGTCGCTGTCTGCGACCAATTATACCGATACGGCATAAGACATTCCACATTGTTTAAAGAATTTCCATCGAAAACCATTGGGCTAAAATATATTCTTAGCAGAAGGAACTAAATAAACGACACCACTAAAAGTGTTACGGATAAGACAATTAAAATTATCACAGTTCCCCAGCCGATGATGTTGTTGAGCGGTTTGTTGACGTATTTTCCCATGACTTCTTTGTTGTTAACGATAAGAATCATGCAAACCAAAACTACGGGCAATAGTATTCCATTTGCTACCTGCGACCACAGGGTGATGAGTATCAGAGGTGCGTTTGGAATCAATATGATGCCCGCTCCGATGGCAATAATGAAGGTGAACAGCCAGTAGAATTGCGGTGCTTCTTTCCATTTTTTGTCAATGCCGGCTTCGAACCCGAAGGCTTCGCAGACATAGAATGCGGTTGCCACGGGCAGTATGGTTGCCGAAAAGATGGAAGCAATGAACAAACCGAAAGCAAAGGCTGCCGATGCCAAATTGCCCGCAAGGGGTTTGAGAGCGAGGGCTGCATCCTTGGCTTCGTTGATGGTAACGTTATTGACATGGAGGGTGGAGGCACAGGCAATGATGATGAAAAATGCCACCACCACGGTGATGATGCTTCCGATGCCTACATCCCAGAGGGTGAATCGGTATTCTTCAATTTTGAGTCCCTTTTCGATGACGGCTGATTGCATATAAAATTGCATCCACGGTGCAATGGTGGTTCCTATGATGCCAATAACCACAGCAAGGTACTGGGAATTGAACTCCATTTGAGGTCGGATGATAGCCGTGCCGATTTCGTTCCAATTCGGTTTGCCCATCAATGCTGACACCACATAGACCAACAGAAATGCACTGAACATTAAAAATATACGCTCGGAAAATTTATAAGTGCCCTTCACTACCAATACCCATACTAATATGGACGCAATGGGCACGGAGATGTATTTGCTGATGCCGAAAATTTGAGTGCTGCCTGCCACACCGGCAAATTCGGTGGTGGTGTTACCAATGTCAGCCACCAACAGACCGACAAAGATAAAAAAGGTAACTTTTACACCGGCATTTTCGCGAATCAAATCGGCAAGTCCTTTGCCGGTAACAATGCCCATACGGGCGTTCATCTCCTGCACCACAAAGAGGACGATGAATGCGGGAATCATGGTCCACAAGAGTTTATATCCATAGAGTGCTCCGGCGATGGAATAGGTGGTGATACCTCCGGCATCGTTGTCAACGCTGCCAGTGATGATGCCCGGACCTAAAATTGCCAGAAACAAGAGTATGTTGCGGAAAATATATTTCCGTCTTCTATTAAAATTTTTATAACTCAACATCGTACGTGCCCTCCAATCCTATTTCGTTTTACGTTTATTGAGCAAATCTTCTACAATATCGTCAATCACCACCATACCTTCCATCTTCATATCACGACTAATGACAGGAATGGCAAGCATATTATACTTGGAAATGATTTCAGCCAATGAATCAATTTTGTCATCGTCAAACACACTTACGGCATCTTCGTTCATGATGTCGGCAAGTTTTTTTTCATGCTCAGTAACCACCAATGCACCCAAAGAAACGGTGGCAATGAAATTATCGTTATCATCCGTAATAAATAAAGAATAAATCATTCCGGGTTCGGGCTTCTGATTGCGAAGTTCGGAGAGGGTTTCGCCAATGGTGATATGGGATTTGAAAGTTAGAAAGTCGGTGTTCATCAAACTTCCCACTTCATGATTGTCGTATTCCATCAACTCGCGCACTTCTTCCGATGATTCTCTATCCATTTCTTTGAGCAAGAGTTCGGCTTTGTCTTCTTCCAACACATCCATCAAGTCGGCAACCTCATCCGCTGGCATTTTTTCTAACACATCGGCAGCTTTCTCAATGGAAAGACTCCCAATGATATGTGCTTGAGCATAGGGTTCGAGTTCTTCCAACACATCGGCGGCTTTTTCTTCGTCTAATAATGCAAAAACTTGAGTTCGGGTTGCTTTCCCCATTTCTTCGATGATATCAGCCAAGTCGGAAGGGTGCAAGGTTTGCAACTTCGCCGAAGTACGCGATAGTTTAATGTTATAATTAGAATCGTCAATGGTTTCCACATCGTCCCACAAAACAAAATGTGAAGGAAGGGTGCTGTGGGTGATTTTAAGCACAAACTTGATGGGCATCCAAATGCCGATACGGCGCAACAAACCCTCAGTTCCTATGTCAACAGCAATGGCAAAAGTTCCCGAAGGGACAATAGCCATACGGATGTCGTTCACCCGAACCAACTTGCGCCCATTGATATCCACCAACTGACGGTCAAGAACTCTTTTGGCCAGAGGCATCAAAGTTTCAATGGTTTTTTCATTAACCGTAACCACTTTTTTACACGAGAAAATAAGTTTGCGTTCGATGCGGCTTATTTCAATATGCGCAAAGTCGAGATAGTGAACTTTTCTATTGATTTTAGTTTTTAAGGCAATCACTTTTGGTCGCCCAGTTTCGGTTGGCAATAGCGTGTTATAAGCAGAATCAACCAAAAGGTCTTTGATTTTGCCGATACAATCGCCACTATCATCATATATCTTTGTGCCAATAATTTGGCTAAGATAAAAAGTAATTTGAGAAGTCAATGGTGCCTCCTTTCATTTCTGATAAACAGTAGGAGGCAGGTAGAAAACTAACGAAGCATCCTAAAGTATCTGGTTAGTACTAATGACAAAAAACTCGCAGGTCCGTCGTCCATTTTAAATGTTTTTTTTAAATTTTGACAAAAGTAATTTATTTCTTCTAAATAAAAAGGTTTTTTTTGCATTGTTTTGGAAAAAGGTTTATTTTTGCAAGAAAAAAATATGAAAAAAATTATTTCTCTATTAGTAATTTATTTTACGGTGCAAAGTATCATAGCCCAACCATCCATCACATGGCAAAAAACTTATGGCGGAAGTTTGCATGAATATACATGGAAAACCATCCCCACCGCGGATGGCGGTTATGCCTTTGTAGGATTTTCCGATTCCAATGATGGTGATGTTCTTTCCGAAAGCAACGGAGGAACCGATTTGTGGGTGGCAAAAATAACTTCTACAGGCACCATTCAATGGTCGAAACTATTTGGTGGAACAGGAGATGAAGAAGGACATGATATAATGCAAACTGCCGATAATGGTTTTCTGGTTACAGGATACACGGGTTCGAGTGATGGAGATGTGGTAGGGCATCATGGCACTTCTAGCAATGATTTTTGGGTGTTGAAACTAACTTCTGCAGGTGTGTTAGAATGGAATCAGTGTTACGGCGGTACAAGCAGTGATGAGGCAGCAGCTATGGGCAAAACAACCACAGGAGATTATTATGTAGCCGGTTCTACCTATTCCAACGATGGCGATGTGAGCGGTGGTAATCATAGTTCCGACATTTCAGATTTTTGGGTAATTAAAATAAATAGTAGCGGCAGTTTGCTCTCTCAAAAATGCGTTGGGGGCACAGATAGCGATGAAGGCATCAATATGACAATTACTTCTGACAATGGGTGTATTTTAGTTGGCAGAACCAGCTCAACGGATGGCGATGCTATTGCTTATCATGGTGGACAGGATATGTTGATTGCAAAACTGACGTCTTCTTTCACTGTGGAATGGTCAAAATGTTATGGTGGAACAGAAACAGAGGAGTGTAATGCAGTAGTTCAACTGAGTGATGGCAGTTATGCCGCATTGGGTTACTCCAGTACGCATAATAATGGAGATGTTACAGGACATCATGGTTCGCAAGGCTCCGATGATTTTTGGTTGCTAAAGCTTACATCAGCAGGGGCTATAACATGGGCAAAATGTTTTGGTGGGGATGGTGATGACCAAGCAAATGGATTGACAAAAACAATGGATGGAGGTTATGTGATGTGCGGATTGACCAATTCGACCAATGGAGACGTAACAGGATTTCATTCGGGAGGTTTTTTCGATCCCGATGTTTGGGTGGCTAAGATAGATGCCAATGGTATTTTGAAATGGCAACGTTGCTGCGGGGGGTCAGGTCAAGACGAAAGTTTTAATGTGTTTGAAACTTCCTCCAATCAATTTATCGTAACAGCGTTTACCTATTCCGCCGATTATGATATTACCCAAAATCGTGGTAGTGCTGATGGATGGATATTTAATCTAGCAGGGGCATCTTCGGTTCAAGAGAATTTTTTAGATGATGAATTTACAGTTTTCCCAAATCCGTTTACTGATCACATCAATGTTATTTTTCCACTGACAACCGCCGCTCCTGAAAAGCTAATATTGACAAATTCAATTGGCGAGCAGATAAAAATTATTGAACATGTTACGCCCAAATTGCTTCAATTCATCAATACCAAACACTTGTCTGCTGGCGTTTATTATATAGAATTGATTGGCACAGAATATAGTATTCTAAAAAAGATTATTAAAGAATAAGGTGCTTCTTTTTAAATTTTAAAAATAGAAATGTTACAGCTAATAGTAGATATTGAACCCAATTCCGGGTTTTGTTTTGGAGTGAAAAACGCCATTAAAAAAGCCGAAGAAATATTAAATCACGGCGAAGAATTGTATTGTCTTGGCGAAATTGTCCATAACGATCAGGAGATAAAACGCCTTGAAGAAAAAGGGATGAAGGTTATCAGTTATAGCGAATTTGAGAAATTACAGCATAAGACTGTTTTATTTAGAGCGCATGGCGAGCCGCCCATTAGTTATAAGATTGCAGAAAGAAATAACGTTTCCGTTATTGATGCTTCATGCCCAATCATATTACGACTTCAGGATAAAATTTCTCAATCGTATTTAAGCAACGAAAGCATTTATATTTTTGGTGTCCCCAACCATCCCGAAATTATTGGATTGAATGGAAAGATTAACAATTCTGCTTTTGTTTTTGAAAAATATGAAGATTTGGATTTGAATAAATTGCCAGAGAACATCACACTCTATAGTCAAACAACAAAAAGTCTAAAGCAGTTTTATTCTATAATTGAAGAATTGAAAGAACATGGAAAAAGCGTAAAAGTAGTTGATTCTATATGTCGTCAGGTTTCCAACCGCGAACATGACTTGCGTGCATTTTGTCGAAAATTTGATACTATTGTTTTTGTAGCTGGACTAAATTCATCAAATGGTAAGCAATTGTTTGAAATTTGCCGTCAAGAAAACACAGATACAAATTTTATCAGTACTGTTGCTGAAATTAAAACTACTTGGTTTCATACTAATGAGAAAGTAGGAATATGTGGCGCAACTTCAACCCCTTTGTGGTTGATTCAAGACGTGAAAGATTATTTGTTGGCTTTATAAATTATTTTTCAACTTGTTCCACCGGTTTTTCAATATTGGAATGGTTGTGATAAAGGTCTAAAGCAACAATGGATGCCGCAAAAGCCCAAAATGGCACCGATGATTTATCGGTATCTAAGAAATTGTTTAGTGTGCCGTGTACAAAATAGGTAACTAACCCTAGAAAATAAATCATACTCAGTAACTTTACTTCAGGGTTTTTGGCAGTTTTATATAATCGTATAGCAGTAATGCTAATTGTGATTACGATTGCAATTACACTCAGCAAGCCAATGACCCCCGATTCTGCTAACGGACCAATATATTCGCTATGCGCCGTGCCTTTATCACCGGCATTTGTACTGATGATGGTTTTATCTTTGCTCTGCTGAAAAGGTGCATACACAAATTGATATGTGCCGGGTCCCCATCCCCAAAACGGTCGTTGATGAAACATTCTGAAAGCCGATTGCCACCGATTAATACGTTCAAGATTGGAAGCATCTGACGAAATGTTTGAGATGGATTCAACATGTTCCACAAAATTGGCAGATGAATCCTGTTTGTTTTTTTCTAATTTCCATAAAATCTCATTCTGAAAATAAATAAAAACAACAAATAATGTCGTTAATAACAAAAAAACCCACCGGAACTTTATTCTATAGTACAATAATATACCAACGCCTATTGCTACTATTACGCTTACCCAAGCTGCTCTACTATATGAAAAATACAGCCCACTTAATAATATTAAAAATAAAATCCCTGCAAAAAGTTTTTGGGTTCTATTGTATCGCTTGTCCATAACAAATCCAAAAAACACTGGGATAAAAAGTGAAATTGCAGCACCATAAGCAGTATGGTCATTATAGAACGGATCCATAACCCAATGCGCCGCTTGCTCATCAAAAGCCCATAAATACAATCTATATGTAGAATAAATTATAACAATACAAAGCGGAATAACATACATCCAGCTAACTAATTTTATTGAATTCAGTTTTCTGAATAAAATAATGACAACAAAGTAGAATGGGACAATAAACCATAAACGTGCCACTAAGAACTTAAAAGACACCAAAGGAATTTCGCTAGTAAAAGAAGTAACTAATATCCATACCAAATTGAAAAGTATTGCAATAGTAACTGGATGTTTCAAAACTTTTAAGTCATAGTTCCGTTCAAACAACATTTTCAAAACAAAAAGGATTAAAACAGCAAATAGTAAAGGTTCCGTTGGAAGTGACAGGGTGATTCTTTCATCATAATCTCTCATACTAAAAGCCAGAGGTGTGGCAAAAACTATAAAATAAAGTACTTTATCTAAAGAGAAAAAGAAGAGTAGAATTATAACAATAGCGACTGGCAACAGACATAGCCAGTAAAATTCTTGAATGATGAAATAAATATTTAATGCAATAAATATTACACTAATAACATAAACCCATATTAGTTTTTCTTTATCAGTCAAGTTCTTACTATTGAGTAATGTGTCCTTGCTTTTTTCTTCTTGCACCCAAAAGTGAAAACAACATCAACGAAAGTACTACAGACGAAATAGTAGTAATCGTTACAATCAACCAACGAACAGGATAGGATTTTCTGTCAGCAGGCACAGGATTCGTTACGATGTTTGCGTACGTAAGTTCTTTGTTTAAATCACTTACTGATTTATCATAATCTTTTTTAACTTCATTATACCCTGTAATCAACCCTGCCAAATAGGAGTCTAAAAGGCGATACTCCCCCCCATATTGCTTTAAGTTATCCAAAGTATTCGAAATATCATTTTTGGCATTGCCATGACCACCAGAAATGCTTTTCACATAACCTTTACTATATTCTTTGACCTGAATATCATAATCCAGTATATTATATTCTTTGCGAAGAAACTGCATCCGGCTTTCAATAGTGTCTATTTGTTGCCTTTTATCCATCAATTCATTATTGAGCAGCTTGACAACCTCAGCGGTTTTCCCCCTTTGCAATTGTCTGGCTTTAAAATTCATACGATTAATAAATTCCTTAACCATATCACATGCCTGAATCGGATTTTCATCATAAATCTCGATTAATACAGATTCATACTCCGTTTTCTTTACGGATAAATTTTCCTTGAGTTGTTGAATTATACTCGTGCGATAATTCTTAGCTGTAGTATCAATATTGTACTCTATGTATAGCTTAAACTGATTTACTATATCTAATAATAAGTCCTCTGAATTGAACAATTGCAACATTTGTTCGGTATTATTCTCTGTGGAATATGGAGCAATGTTAGACGGATAAATTATTGCGTAGGATTTATATTTTGGTTTAATAAAGTACGGACCAGAAAACATAGTAGAAAGCAAGATAGCAGCACTCATTATAATAAGTAAATGCCATTTCCAAGTTAAAATGGATTTTAAAATACTAGAACTTTTGAAAAAATTGTCCATATTGTCTTCTAAATAATCTATTAGTGGATAATGCTTGTCTTCATTTGGTATATAAACTATATTCGGTTCTTGTTGGCTATCTTTGTGTTTATTTATTTTAAACTTACTGATTACTTGATTATTAGTACCTACATTACTTACATCAAGTGTCAGGTCTATTCTTTCATATTCGTGCTGCTCGTGGTCGAGAATTTTTTTTTTGAAAAATTCTCAATAATTATTAAAGTCAATACTGACAACAGAAATGCCGAAAGAGCGGAAACCAGAACAATAACCCATCGAACTGGCGAGGATTTCCGTTCTGCTTTGTACGCTTTATCCACAACGAATTTTGCGGGTAATTCTTCCTGAGCATCCACTTTTGCTTCTTCGTATTTTGCTTTTATTGCCGATAACTGCTTTTTCTCCAATTCCAATTCATCACGTAGAGAAACATAGGCACTTCCATAATCACCCAAGAGTTTCAAGCGATCTTCAATAGCCTTAACAGCCTCCTTATTGTTTTTTGATAGTGCAATAGCAAGTTGAACATTATAAGCTTCAGCTTGTGTTTCATAATCATTGATGCCAAGCTTTCTTAACACTGTAAGAGAATCTTCCATCATTTTAATATCGTTTATCAGTTTTTTATATTCTGTTTCAACAATTTTAAATGCTTTGAATGCGCGCTCTTTTTGCATTTTATTTTTTACAGAATCAAGTTGATCAGAAATATAATTTGCAATATCTGCAGCCATCTGAGGATTTTTGTCCAATACAGTAATTTCTACAGCCATGTATTCGGTTCGCCGATAGGTGATATTGTTATTGTATTCATCATACATTCGTGTCATTTTGTATTTTGAATCATTTTCAATATCGTAATGTTGCATTAAATTAAATTTCTTTATAGCGCGTCCTCGAATTTCATTTGAATTTAATATTTGCAATAATTGCTCGGTCTGAGCTTCTTCCCCAAACTCCATAATATCTTGTTTGCCTCCGAAATTGTCAGCCAATAATGCCTTTGAAATAGAGTTAGTTGATGTTGGAAACAGAACAACAGTAGATTTATATTTGGGAGTAATTAAAAAAGACATCCCACCAGAAACCATAGCAGCTATGAAACATATAATAATTAATGGTTTTCTCCATTTGTATAGAAAAAACAAAAAATTAGTCGTGTTAAAATTAGCTTGTTTCTCGTCGATGTTTACCATCCTTGATTTTTTTAAAATAAAATTTTTAGCAAAAGTAGAATTTTTTTTTCAAACAAATAGTTTTTTTAATAATTGATGCATAAAATCTTTTTGTACCTATGCCTTTTTTTGCTTACTCTTTTCGTAAAATTGCTACGAAAGCCTTGATATTTAAAAGCTTGGTAACCGCTGCAACCAAAACTGTTAAAACTCCCATTAATAGAAAATTAATTTTCCAATCAAAGGTGAGCATTCTCGAAAGGATATTAAAAACGATAACTGAAGCGACAAAAACTGCCAATCGAATTAAATAGGGTATATTCAGTTTGAATTTAAATATCTTTATCACTATAAACACTTGCACTATAGCAGTTAATAATTGTGTGAAAAGACTGGCATAAGCCGAACCTATGGCTTGAAATTGCGGAATCAACAAAAAGTTTAAACTAAGATTCATAATCATCCCACCAGCAGCCACTAAATTCAACTGTTTCAAATTCCCATTAGCGGTAAGCAGCGTCCCAAATATATATATGGTAGCAATCGGAATAAAACCTCCCATCAAAATCCCAAAAATCATTGACGTCTCCTGTATTCTTGATGTAAACTCCAACATGGTTTCTTTTAGGTGCTGAGGGTAAAGCATTGACAT
>CAIWVT010000103.1 GCA_903916135.1 uncultured bacterium | reverse complement strand
CATCAAATAGTCTTGGCTACAATTTTTGGGGTAGGAATATCGAAGGAATTGGTAATGCTGTCTTTATGTTTCCGCAAGGCGATATGTATATGAATGGTCCTTTAAGATGCTATGAAGATTCAATAGGATTAATGGAATTTTCCAACCTACCTTGTGATACTATAATAAATACGACTTCCTTGAACGAATATTTAATTCCAATAAATTTCGATTTGTTTCCTAATCCTGCAAATTCAATGATATTTATTGAGTTCAATGATGTAGATGAATTCAATTATTCTATAGAGATTTATTCAATAATTGGGAAACGACAATTAAGCATTACAGGAATTAAAAATAATTATTCGATTGATATTGACAAATTAAGTAAAGGACTTTATTTTGTAAGAATAATCAACGAAGACGGGCAATCATGTGAAAAGAAATTTATAAAAGAATAAAATGCATGGTGCAGAACGTTAAAATTGCAATAAGTGAAAATACTATTGCAATTTTCTGTCCGTTAGGTATAATTGAATAAAACATCAACAGAACATGCTAAATCAGTAAAAGAATTACGAATGATATTAAATTACACAACAGGCAAACTTCCACCAAATTTCATTTATTTAGGAATATTGTTGTTAGGTGTAGGCTTGTGGAGAATTGCAGTTTTAGACTGGAAAGGCATATTGTTTTTTGGATTATCACTGCTCTGTCTGTTCATAAAATCCGGCATATTAATTGATACTGACAAGAAACGATTAAAAAAATATGTCGGATTTTTTGTAATCAGAAAAGGAGATTGGGAAAATATCAAGTCATTAGTTAGTCTTCAAATAATAAAAACAAAAGAAACTCAAAGCATGAGTGTTCTTTCAATCAGTAGAACTGAAACTAATGAAGTTTATAAACTTATCTTGGTTTTGCCTAATAGAACCATTGAACTTATGTCAGGAGAAAATGATTTTATAACCAAAACTGCAAATGAAATATCACTTGAACTACAAACATGTGTGATAAATAGGACCATTGACTGAAATCATTAACACCAATAAACCGAAAATACTTTTTGCAATTTCATATTCAATATGCCCAAATGCAGCCCTTTCTTTAAGCATGATAACAACAAAGCGATTAAATTCTCGTTCTTAGAATCAAAATTTTGGTTACTTTTGTTTCAAATTTCTGTTTATGCGATGTAGTACTATTTTGATTGGGTTGTTTTTGTTAAGTTGTGGCGTTAGTGCACAAGTGAATGTGCGTGATTCCACGATGAATATTCCGATGTTTTATGCTTCTTATGCATATCAAATTAGCGCAGGCGATGCTGGCAAACGATTTGGGAATAATTCGTCTATAGGCGGTGGGTTTCAATATAAAATCAAAAAGAACTGGTTGTTTGGTGCCGAATTCAACTATATGTTTGGCGGAAGGATAAAAGATCAGGATTCTATTTTATCGTCCATTTCTAATTCGGATGGCTTCCTCATCACTTCGTCGGGCGAATATGCTCAAGTAAATTTTACGCAAGCAGCCTATAATTTTAGTGTGAAAGTTGGGAAGATATTTCCGGTGTTTGGTTCCAATCCGAATTCAGGAATTTTCATTTCGTTGCAACCCGGATTCATGCAGCATAGAATAAAAATCAACAACCCCAACAATACTGCACCTCCATTGGCAGGCGATTATAAATATGGTTACGACGAAATGGCAAGTGGTTTTTGTGTTTCAGAATTTATTGGATACATGTATATGGGCAACCAACGACTGCTGTCTTTTTATGCAGGCTTTGAATGTACGCAAGCCATCACAGTGAACCGCCGTGCCTATAATTTCAATACCATGACGCACAATAGCGGTCAAAATCACGATTACTTTTATTCATTTCGTTTTGGTTGGTTAGTTCCTTTGTATAAAAGAACAGAAGTAGGGTATTATTTTAAGTAAGGTTTTTACATGCCGTTTCTCTACAGCTTTTCGATTTTTTTCTATACGACTCTAATAAAATTTGCAGCTTTATTTACTGCAAAAGCCCGTAGATGGGTGGCTGGCAGAAAGAATCTTTTTGCTCTTATGGAACAACAAATTGACAGGAATCAACCTCATGTTTGGTTCCATGCTGCATCTTTGGGCGAGTTTGAGCAAGGTCGTCCGGTGATAGAGGAATTCAGAAAACACTATCCGCACTATAAAATTGTGCTCACATTTTTTTCCCCTTCGGGTTATGATATCCGAAAAAACTATGCAGGGGCTGATCATATTTGGTATTTGCCTGCCGATAGTCCTCGGAATGTTAAAAAGTTTCTCGAATTGGTGAATCCAAGCATGGTGTTTTTTATTAAGTACGAATTTTGGTTCAACTATATACATCAGATTCATAAAAGGAATATTCCCTTGTATTTTTTCTCTGTGAAGTTTCGTCCCGACCAGTTTTTTTTCGCATGGTATGGCGGATGGTTTCGGAAGAATCTACAGAAAATATCGTGGCTCTTTGTTCAGGATGAATCATCGCTTCGCTTGTTAGATAAAATCAAGATACAGCAATGCAGCATTTCGGGCGACACCCGTTTTGATAGGGTGCGAAGTGTGGCGATAGCCAAGAAAGAGTTTCCTCTTGTAGCTAAATTTACTAACAATGCTCAAGTGCTTATTGCGGGAAGCACGTGGCAGCCTGATGAGGAGTTTTTGATACAATTTATCAACCAACAGCCCTTGAAGCTTAAGCTCATCATGGCACCTCACGAGATACATGAAGAACGCATGGCTTCGTTTCAAGCACGGATACAGGCAAAATCTATTCGCTTTTCGGAACTTTCAGAACAGAACGCATCGGATGCTGATGTGCTTATCATTGACAATATCGGCATGTTGCTCCATTTGTATCAATATGCTCATGTGGCATACATCGGTGGTGGCTTTGGCAAAAGCATTCATAACATATTGGAAGCGGCAACTTTTGGCAAACCCGTGGTGTTTGGTCCTGCATACCATAAATTTCAGGAAGCATTAGATTTGATAGCACTTGGTGGTGCTTTCCCTGTGAATAATTACAAAGAATTTGATGCAATAGTGCAACAGCTATTTGCCCAAGAAGCTTTTTTGAAAAAGACTTCTGAAATTTGCAACACCTTTGTCATCGAACATTCAGGGGCTACAGCTATCATCATGGATAAAATTGCCACACAGATTTAGTGCTGCAGATTAAACGCACGATTGATACTTTCCGACATTTCTTTTGGAGAATAGGGATGCGCCACTATGGTTTTCTGGGCATCGAGCACAAAAAATGTGGGCGTGCTATAGGCATTATAATTTTCTATTGTCGGACTTTGAAAGCCCAACAAATCGCATACATTGACCCACGTCATTTTGTTTTTGTGGAGGGCTTCCATCCATTTGGCTTTATCGGTGTCAGCCGAAACGGCAAAAATCTCTAAACCTAAGCTTTTATAAGTGTCATACAATTGGCAAATTTGCGCCATCACTTCTTCGCAATGCAGACACTCGGACGACCAAAATATCAGCAACACCACTTTCGATTTCAAAGCAAACAAACTACAGGGCTTGCCATCAGCATCGTTCATCAGGATTTCGGGGGCGGCATTGCCCGGTTTCAATTTATGAATCACCGCAGCGCGTTCGCTCATGGTTTTGTTGTGTGGGCTTTGGTCGCAGGTGTTTTTTTCAAGATAGGCATCCACCAAATGCACAAAGGTTCCTTCCCACTCTGTGTCAGAAAAGGTGTTCACCAACAGATTGAGGATATAGTTATACACAGGCGAATTTTCGGCAGGCTTGCTCAAAATAAAGTCAACTGCTTTGATATAACTTGTGTCGGAAGGCACCGAAACATAGTCGGTGAGATAATCGGTACACGACACATAGAAGATTTCGGAATACAAAAGCGTGGTGTCGGCAAAGTCAATGTTGTCGAAAAAATGGGAGCGCAGAAAATCGCTACGCTTTTTATAGGTCTGAGCATTCGGAAGTTTCTTGTAGGCTTCCCAGTCGGGGACTGTGTAAGCTTTCAGCAGTTTGTTGACAAACATGCCCCTCGATTTTTCGATAAGCTGATTGGTAAAAGCATTGAGCGTTTGAGTGAGTTGATAGGCTTTGCGTGCCATAGAATCCAAATCGGAGGTCATCACATGCTGGCTCGATTGATAAATCCTGTCGCCCAAAACCGAAATCAATTGTATGGAATCATTGATATAGCTCGACAGATGCCAGTATGAATAATAGAAAGCGTTTTCGTGCGATTCAATCACCTGCATATTATCGAGCAAATCACTCATATCGTTTGTGATGACAATGTTTTCGTGATTGAGAATCACATCCGTAAACAAACTGTCGGCAAACACGATGCGATAAACCCCAACCGGCATCGAAGGCGTAACATTGAATTGAATGACACCCTTTTTCGCTACGCACGAATCAATCGGAACATAGCGACTGCCGCGTATGGACGTGAGATACACCTTAGAGTCGGGCAAGTTTTTCAAGGTATAATGGATGGAATATTGCGCAAATGCACCCACCACAGGCAGCAATAGCAGACCAAGATATATGAGAAGACGCTTTTTCAACATGTTTTTGATGCAAAATTACAAAAAGCTGCTTAGATAAGCTCTATACAAGAGCAGATTTTATTAAAAATAATACCATTACCTTCTCTATTTCAATCCAAACAACAACTTTGGTGATTGGATTTATTTTATTGTTCTGTAAATAAGAAACTCATACGTTCTGAACTAAAACAAAATGTTCAGGGATTGTAACCACTAAGATAGCAATTATAACCACTAAGCTACATGTTATAATTTCAAAGCTACAAGTTATTACTTCAAAGCTACAAGTTATAACTTCAAAGCTACAAGTTATAACTTCAAAGCTACAAGTTATAACTTCAAAGCTACAAGTTATAACCACTAAGCTACAAGTTATAACTTCAAAGCTACATGTTATAACTTCAAAGCTACAAGTTATAACTTCAAAGCTACATGTTACAATCCCTAGCTTTATCATTACAAGGAATACTATAGACGGTAAATGGGATAAAAGAAAATTAATTTGGTTTGGTTGGAAATTAGTATTTTTGTTGGATGATAATAAAAAAGGAAATAAAATTGGGCAATAGAAGAATGGATACGGTAGGCTTTGGGAAACAGGGTAGTAATAAATTCTGATAGTATGAAAAAAGTACTATTTTTTTTCTTTTTCCTCATCACATTCACTTGTCATTCCCAAAATAGATACTATTCAGGATATCAGTTTTCTGATTCAATAATGCATCAGTTTATCATTGATTCGGCGAAAGGAGATCAATATTGCATTTCAGAAGCTGCCACAAAACTTTCATTTATAAATAATTACAAAGACGACCTTATCGTATGGGATAAAGGTAATGATCCTGTCTTTCCATCAGTAGTTGACAAGTGGAT
Organism: uncultured bacterium; assembly: GCA_903916135.1. Taxonomy (GTDB): domain Bacteria; phylum Bacteroidota; class Bacteroidia; order Bacteroidales; family CAIWKO01; genus CAIWKO01. Next base: position 7,595 of record CAIWVT010000103.1, on the reverse strand, counting down.
TACTATAAAATACAAACCCATAAATGCTAAAGACTATATTATTGAAAGAGCCAAAAAGGAGAAAATTATCATCATCAATGAAGCGCATCATCAACCCATTCACAGGGTCTTTACAGAATCTCTTTTGGAAGAACTATATAAAGAAGGCTACAGGTATTTTGGGCTTGAAGCTGTAAATAAATCCGATAAAAGATTGAATGAAAGAAAATACCCATTGATTTTAACTTCAGGATGGTATATCAATCAATCGCAGGGTGGCAATTTGGTAAGGAAAGCACTTCAATTGGGTTATTATGTTTTTGGATACGATACCATGCACGGATTGCAGCCAAAAGATAGAGAAATATTTGAAGCGAAAAATATCAAAGCAGTACTTGATAAAGACCCAAATGCCAAAATGATTATTCATTGTGGTTATGGGCATCTAATTGAATCTGATTATCCTGAATTAGGCAAAGTTATGGCAGGAAGATTAATAGAATATACAGGAATAAACCCTTTCACTATTGATCAGGTTAGTTTGACTGAACACAGCTCTCCTGAGTTTGAAAATGCTTTTTATAAAGCTTTTGACTTGAATTATTATGCTGTATTTACTGACTCGTCAGGGAATTTATATAATGGATCAGGGCAAGTTAATAGTCATGATTGCAATGTTTATCATCCTCGCACAAAATGGGTTGACGGACGTCCGAATTGGGTGTTTGAAAACAACAGAAGCGCTGTATATATTACTGATAGGATACATCTGAAGTTTCCTTGTTTGGTTTATGCTTTCTATATTAATGAGGATTTTAAATACATTCCGGTTCCTACTGATATAATTGAACTAAAAAATAAAACTGATAAAATAGCACTTTCCCTTGACAGAAGTAGTTTTTTCATAATGGCACAGGATGTTGAAGGAAATAAACAGGAATTTAATTTATTTATACCAAAAAAGCAATAAATGCGGAATTTTTACCAACTATTCGATCGGCGGTAGTCTCTGCCTCCGTCGCTTCTATCCTTTTAGGATCCGCCTATAATCCACACCAACAAACAACACTATAAACATTCAACAATTTATACCTTTTACATTCCCATCCTCCAACTATTACCCCGTTGCCCAATTTTCCCGATCTAAACTTCTGTATTGAATCGCTTCTGCAAGGTGATGGTTTTCAATATCAGTAGAGTGTTCAATATCTGCAATCGTTCTGGCAACTTTCAAAATTCTGTCGTAAGCCCGTGCACTTAAACTGAGTTTTTCCATCGCATTCTTCAGTAAAGTCGAGCCTGATTCGCTAATTTTACAATAGGTTTGCAACAACTTTGTATTCATTTGGGCATTACAATACACGCCCAAAATATCCGTGAAACGTTCTTCTTGAATTCCGCGAGCAGCAATGACACGTTCCCTCACCGATTCGCTTTTTTCAGAAGCTTGCACGCGGCTCAATTCGCGAAACGGAACAGGAGTAACTTCCACATGTATATCAATTCTGTCCAACAAAGGACCTGAAACCTTGTTCAAATACTTTTGCACCACACCCGGACCACATACACATTCCTTGTCGGGATGATTATAATACCCACACGGGCAAGGATTCATCGCCGCAATAAGCATAAAGCTGGCAGGATATTCCACCGTAAACTTAGCTCTCGAAATTGTAACCACTCTATCTTCCACAGGTTGCCGCAACACTTCAAGGACCGTCCGTTTGAATTCGGGTAATTCATCCAAAAACAACACACCATTGTGTGCCAACGAAATCTCCCCGGGCTGCGGAAAACTTCCGCCACCAACCAATGCTACGTCACTGATGGTATGATGCGGTGAACGAAAAGGACGAACTGTGATCAAGGACGAATTCTTTGATAGTTTGCCCGACACAGAATGTATTTTGGTAGTTTCAAGTGCTTCATGCAGATTCAAAGGAGGCAAAATCGAAGGCAAACGTTTCGCTAACATGGTTTTTCCTGCGCCCGGAGGTCCAATAAAGATTAAATTATGTCCGCCCGAAGCGGCAATTTCCAATGCACGTTTAATGTTTGCTTGTCCTTTCACATCCGAGAAGTCAAACTCATATTCGCTAAGGCTTGCAAAAAATTCTCCCCGCGTATTGACTATCACAGGCTCTATACTAATATCTCCATTCAAGAAATCAACAACTTGCTTGAGTGAATTCACTCCAATCACGTCCAAATTATTCACAATGGCGGCTTCTCTTGCATTTTGTTCAGGCAAAATGAAGCCTTTGAAGCCTTGGTTTCTGGCTTCTATGGCAATGGGTAATGCTCCTTTGATAGGTTGAAGCGACCCATCCAACGAAAGCTCGCCCATGATAATGTACTTTCCAAGTTCAAGGGCTTTCAACTGATCCGATGCAGCCAATATTCCTAAGGCTATGGGCAAATCATAAGCGGAGCCTTCTTTCTTTATATCCGCAGGAGCCATATTCACCACGATACGCCTTCCGGGGTAACTAAATCCATTGTTTTTGAAGGAGGCAACGATTCTTTGTTGGCTTTCTTTCACAGCACTGTCGGGCAAACCCACCATAAAAAAGTTTAAGCCGATATCAATATTCACTTCAATGGTGATCGTGATAGCATCTATTCCATAAATTGCGCTACCGTAAGTTTTTATTAGCATAGTTTTCTATTTTTAATATATTCGAAAACAAATTTATTTCATTTATTTCACATAACAGCAAATTTATTTTAGAAATCTTAAACTTTGTTAAAACCAAAAGAGAATTGCTTTAGTAATAGATTAAATTAAAGCTATTTATAAAATAGTTTAAAAAAAGAAAAATTAGCCGTACCTAAAACATATTGTGTATCCTAATTATTTATTAATTTTGCAGCGAATTTAAAATAATAATTTAATAGAAATAGAAATGAAAAAACTAACACTTTCAATGATTTGTTTATTGGTTCTTGCTACAGGAGTAACAAAAGCACAGCAAGTAAACAATTCAGGATTCGAAAATTGGGACAATTTGGGCGCGGCTACTGAGGAACCAAGCGAATGGAACTCTTTTAGAACAGCTTCGGGAACCATGGCAGCATTTGTCTCTCAACAGTTATTGCGTTCTCCACTAAGCAGACCAGGTTCAACAGGAATTTACAGTTGTGTAATTTGGTCAAAAGTAACCTTAACCATTGTTGCCAATGGTGTTGTTACCACAGGACAAGTAAACGCAGGCAGCGCAACACCTACCGATGCAGCCAACAACTATAACGTTACGCATACAGCCCAACCCGCTTTTAGCGAAGCTTTAGGGGCAAAACCTGATTCATTGGTGATTTGGGTGAGATTTAAACCTGCAAATGCCAGCGGAACAGATTCGGCTCGTGTTAGAGCTATCGTGCACGATACCTATGATTTCAGAGACCCTTCAGATGCGGCATCAATCCCTCATAATGTTGGAGAAGCTACCTTGAATTTTTGCTCTACTAATAATCAATGGATAAGAAAAAGCTTTCCTTTTACTTATGCTGGAGCAGCAACATCTCCCGACTTCATCTTAATTAATATCACGACTAACAAAACTCCGGGCAGTGGTTCTGCCGGTGACAGTTTGTATGTTGATGATTTGGAATTAATTTACAATCCTGATAACATCGCAGATAATCAATCTTCAGAAAACCTACACGTTTACACCGATGCAAACGATTTAATCATCAATTTGGCTTTCAACAAACCGATGAAATCTGAAATTGCTCTTTATAATGTAAACGGTCAAATGGTTTATAACTCTCAAGTAAACGAAACTACAACAAGCAAGCATATTGCATTGAACACGTTAAACAAAGGAATTTATATTGTTAGCGTTACAAAAGAAAATGGTGAAAGATATAACCAAAAAATAGCTATCCAATAATTATTTTGGTTACCTTTGCAGCGTATTTTGTACCAAATTAATAAATCAAAAATGACATATCGAATTAGAAAGCAGAGTGTAGCAACGTTTTTAATTATAATAGGGATGCTGATTCCTGCTATGCTTTTTGCCCAAAATGGCGCAATCAAAGGCAAAGTAACCGAATTAGAATCGGGCAACCCTGTGCCTTTTGTAAATATAGGTATCAAAGATCAGCACAAAGGAACTATGTGCGACATTAACGGCATATATGAATTCTCTATCGAACCTGGCGAATATACTGTGCTCTTTTCATCTATTGGATATGAAAAATTTTCTAAACCAATTACGGTCAAAGCGGGAAAAACTATAACGCTTGATGTTGTGATGAAACTGTTGGTTACAGAATTGAACATGACAGTTGTTTCCGGTTCAAAATACGAACAAAAACTTGAAGATGCCACCAATTCAGTTGACATCATCCGCCCTACGATGATTGAGAATAAAAACATTCTTACACTTGACAAAGCAATAGAATCGGTGCCTGGTGTTGCCATTGTTGACAACGAACCTCAAATCAGAGGAGGTAGTGGTTTTAGTTCCGGTTTAGGAAGTCGTGTGATGATATTGATTGATGAAATCCCGATTATGAGTCCAGATGCCGGGCGTCCGGTTTGGAGTTTTTTGCCTGTGGAAGATGTGGAACAAATTGAAGTAGTTAAAGGCGCATCATCCGTCATGTATGGTTCGGCTGCCTTAAACGGAGCTATAAATATTCGCACGGCTTATCCTAAAGAAAAGACGATGACGAAAGTTACCATGACGAGCGGCATTTATAGTACACCACCCAAACGCTACACCAAATCATGGGATGGATTTAACCCGATTATTCTTGGCGCAAGTTTTATTCATTCGCAACGGGTGAATAACTTTGATTTTGTGATTGGAGGCAACTTTCTGTCCGATCCCGGATATATTGGCGCTCCACCTGACAGTGCGGGGAAGGGCACATTTGATAAAAATTTCCGACTAAATTTTGGCACACGTGTTCGTTCTATCAAAGTGGAAGGATTGACTTATGGGTTGAATGGTAATTTCATGTATTCTAAAAACACCCAAGCATACTTTTGGAAAGATGCTGATTCAAATATTTTCAGAGCTTACCCGGGTGCAATAACAAATTTCAACGAGTTTCAGTTTTATCTTGACCCGTATGTAAAATATTTCGGACCCAAAGGTGCTTCACACTCCTTGAAAAACAGATTTTATTATGCCAACAATGGTGCAAGCAACAATCAGCAAACCATGTCCTATTCGGTTTACAACGAATACCAATTTTCAAAGGTATTCAAGAAACTGGGTAATTTGGTTATAAATGCCGGATTGATGAATATGTTTTCGTATTCGTATGGGCAAGTCTTTTCAGGCAATTTCAATAAACCAGGTTCAAAATCCTCTGACAATTTGGCTGTGTATCTTCAGTCAGAAAAGAAATTCTTTAATTGGCTTACGATTTCGGCTGGTGCACGATGGGAGTATTACCATTTAGCCGGTTATGCTGATAGCAAGCCTATTTTCAGGGCAGGTTTAAATACTCGGGTTTCGAAAGGAACTTATCTTCGTGCTTCCTTTGGACAAGGATTTCGTTTTCCCAGTATTGGTGAACGATATATTTCGACCTACTCAGGCAACTTCGGAATTTATCCAAATCCTAATTTAAAATCTGAAACAAGTTGGAATACGGAGATTGGCATAAAACAATTGTTTAAAATTAAAAAGTTTGTAGGTTTTATAGATGTTTGTGGGTTTTGGCAACAATATCAAAACTATATTGAATTTACGGCTGCTTTATGGGGCAGAAATATGTTGCCAGATAGTTCGGGCTATGATATAAAGAAAAACTTGGGTTATAAATTTTTAAATACGGCTGATGCACGAGTATGGGGAATTGATTGCGCATTGATGGGGGAGGGGAATTTTACAAAAAACTTTTCTATGACAATCATGGCAGGCTATACTTTTTCAAGACCAACATGCTTGGAACCCGATATGGTTTATTACACCGACACCGTCTTAAAAGAAGATTTTACCTATGTTAGCAGTTCGTCTGACTCACGAGTTAATATTCTTAAATATCGCTTCGAGCAACTTGCAAAGATGGATATAGATTTCAAATATAAAAGCATTTCGCTTGGGTTTAGCGGTAAGTATTATGGATTTATGTATAATATTGACAATTTTTTCTTAGAAAACGATCGCCCAGGTTTGTTTAATACTGGTATCAAACAATACAGAAAAGAGCATCATGATGGCGATTATGTTTTTGATACTCGAATTAGTTATGAATTAAAGAAACATTTCAAATTCTCTTTACTTGTAAATAATTTTTTAAATACCGAATACTCCTTGCGACCAATTTCTGTTCAACCGCCAAGAGTTACTTCAATTCAAATCGTATATAAAGTTTAATGCTAATGAAAAAATTTTATTATTCTTTTATCATTACAATTTTGGCTTTCGTAAGCTTATTTGTAATCGTAACTTCATGTAGAAAATATATTGACACAACAACAGTTGAACCCCCTATTGATTTAATCTGCACCCTGAATATAACAGGAGGTTGCTTAGACCAGTGGGTTTCGGTTAACGATGGTTATGATAATATTTGTATGGAGCCTGCCGGTAATTATTTGAGAACACTTAATTATCTTTATACACTTCCAGCTTCTGCTGGCGGACCCGGACCTATAACAACTGACAGCACAAGTGATTCGTATTCGGGCAAAGCAGCTTTGTTAATCACAGGCACTTTTACCGTACAGGGAACTGCCCTACTTATTCCGGGATTGGTTGGAACAGATTCTCTCGATATTCCAAATTCAACCATACGGCTTGGGAAACGCTGTACAACCAAACCTCTTAGATTTAATGGATATTATAAGTACCAACCCATTGCAGGCGACTCCGCGATGATTTCCATAGTGTTATCTAAATATAATATCGCTGCAAGCAAAAGAGATACGATTGGATTTGTGAAACAAATATATAAAAACATTGTAAACACATATACTCCCATTGATTTGCCGATACTATACGATCCTGATTATATAACCTACACACCTGATACATTGACCTTGTTGGTGTGCTCAAGTGCAGGAATAAATTTTTCAGATTTGTTTACCTGTAAAGGACAAGTGGGTAGCAAAATGTGGATAGACGAAATTTCGTTTGTTATGCCGTAGCCATAGAATGATATGTAATGAAAAAACCAGAATTGTTTGCGATTCTGGTTTTTTTTATGTTGTTTGATAGATGTGGAAGGATGATTGTTTTATTGTTGGAGTGTTGTAGGCGAAGCCAATAAGGATAAGTTATGCCTTTGAGAGTCGGGGCACGATTTGGAGTAGCACTCCGACAATAGGATAGGATAAGAAATTAGATTGAGATTGTAAGCATAGAGGAGTTAGGCTTTAGCCTCGCACAGTTGTGTATGGTCATACTGATATTTTAATATATGCAAAAACAGTTGTGCATGGTCATATTGAAAATTTAGTATATGCAAAAACAGTTGTGGATGGTCATACTGAAATTTTAGTATAAGCAAAAACAGTTGTGGATGGTCATACTAAATAAAAAGTATAAGCGAAAACAGTTGTGGATGGTCATACTAAATAAAAAGTATAAGCGAAAACAGTTGTGGATGGTCATACTAAATAAAAAGTATAAGCGAAAACAGTTGTGGAT
>CAIWVT010000102.1 GCA_903916135.1 uncultured bacterium | reverse complement strand
CCTTCCCACCAAAGTTTACCTTTATATATAAAGGCAATTTTATTACCTATTTCAATCACAGAATTCATGTCGTGGGTGTTGATGATGGTGGTCATCCCGTATTCTTTTGTGATTTCGCTAATCAGGTTGTCAATCAGGATGGATGTTTTTGGGTCCAGTCCGGAATTAGGTTCGTCGCAAAACAAATAGCGCGGATTCATCGAAATGGCACGAGCAATTGCGACGCGTTTTTTCATGCCGCCACTCAATTCGGCAGGAAACAAAGCATTCACGTTTTCGAGGTCAACACGTTTCAGACAAAAATTTACACGGTCGCGTTTTTCTGCCATCAGTTGATTGGTAAACATGGTCAAAGGGAACATCACGTTTTGCTCCACAGTCATCGAGTCGAATAGGGCAGCCCCCTGAAACATCATTCCGATTTCCTGACGGATAGATTTTTTTTCGTAGAAATTCATTTCCGTGAACAAACGATCGTCGAAAAAAATCTGCCCCTCGTCCGGTTCTAACAAACCAACAATACATTTCATCAAAACGGTCTTTCCCGAGCCGCTGGGTCCTATAATCAAATTAGTTTTTCCACGTTCAAAAATAAGATTAATATCGTGAATGACTCGATGGTCGCCAAAACCTTTAGATATGTGTCGTGTTTCTATCATCCTAGCATCAATTGAGTAATAATAAGATTAAAAAATATGAGCAAAATGCTGCTCATCACCACAGCTTTTGTGCTGGCACGCCCCACTTCCAACGCACCGCCATTGGTATAATATCCGTAGTATCCAGAAATGGAAGTGATGATGAATGAAAAAACAATTGTCTTCACCACCGAATAAAATATTTCGTAAGGAATAAAATCAAGTGTGATGCCTTGATAATAGGCAGTGGTGGTAACCACATGCATCAACACAGCCGCCAACCAACCGCCAAAAATACCCAAAAACATGCTGATTATAACCAATATCGGGAAAATAATGACGGCAGCAACAATCTTCGGCAGAATCAGATAGTTGGCAGAATTGACGCCCATGATTTCTAAGGCATCAATTTGCTCGGTAACACGCATGGTTCCTATTTCGGAGGCGATGCGGGAGCCAACTTTTCCGGCTAAAATCAAGCAAATGATGGTAGGCGAAAACTCTAAAATGATAGATTCGCGTGTGGTGAATCCCACCGTGTAAGCAGGTATCCATGCGCTCGTGATGTTATGTGCAGTTTGTATCGCCACAACTGCTCCCATAAAAACAGAAATAATGGCTACAATGCCCAAAGAGTCAATGCCTAAGTTGTTGATTTCGTCAGCTATTTGCCTGCGAAACACAGGGGCTTTCTCATGTTTTTTAAAAACTTTGAGCATTAAATCTACGTATTGTCCGATGCTAAATAAAATTTTTTTCAAAGCGATTTAGATTTTTTTGCGAATTTAAACATTATTTGAAAGTATTATGATAAAAATCTTCAATTTTTTTATAATTTTGCAAAAAATTCAAATATGAGTCGGAAACGGGATTTGTTTTTCCTTATTATTTCTGTGGTTTTATGCCTTACTTTATCCTCGTGCAAAACGCGAAAAGGGCATAAATGCAAAGAGTGTCCAACATTTTCTAAAAGCGAGTTCTTTAAAAAATACAATTCTAATAATTATGAAGTATAATAAAATAATTTTCGTCATGCTACTAACAATGATTCTTGCGGTTTCGGCGTGTAGTACTAAAAAAAATCGTTACGAAAAATGTTCTCATTTTAGCAAAAAAGCTTTATGCCCGGAACAAGTTCATGCGCGTATTTAATGATGTTCTGAAACCTTTTATTCCCGAAACGGCTTTAGAAGTTGTTTCGCAGTGGATGGCAACTCATCCTCTTCAAATTCGTATTTCCCAAGTGCGGACTACTAAATTAGGCGACTATCGTCCGCCGTCGGCGCAACAGAGATTTCACAAAATCAGTGTCAATCGGAATCTGAATAAATACGCCTTTTTAATTACTTTTACACATGAATATGCCCATTTGTTGTGCTGGCATAAATACAAAAACCATGTGAAACCTCATGGCAATGAATGGAAACACATCTATAAAACCTTACTGTTTACCCTGCTCGAATCAAAGATTTTTCCGCGAGAGATAGAATTCGAGCTTACAAAAATCATTGTAGGCAATGTGTATGCTTCCTCCACAGCCGAAAAAGAGTTGAGCAAGACCTTGTTTGGTTTTAATACTGACCAAGGGGCTTGCCTGTTGCTTGAAGAACTTGCTGAAGAAACTCTTTTTAAACTTAACACAGGCAAAGTATTCCGCAAGGGAAGCAAAGTTCGTACCCGTTATAAATGCTTTTGTGTGAGCAACAAACGTTGGTATTATGTGAGTCCCATTGCGAGAGTAGTGCCTATTGACAAAGAATAAAATGAAAATAAATACGTTACTTTTGTTTGGAATGATATTTTTAATAATTTTGCATCCTATTTGTGAAAAAACAATACAATGAAGAACAACAACTTTTGTGTGATTATGGCTGGCGGCATCGGGTCGCGATTCTGGCCCCTGAGCCGCACCTCGTATCCTAAACAATTTTTGGATATTTTAGGAACCGGCGAAACCTTAATACAACAAACCTTCCGTCGTTTCGAACGGGTGATTCCGCGCGAGAACATCTATATCGTAACCAACGAAAGCTATTGCGCCTTGGTGAAAGAACAATTGCCTTTTTTGACCGATAATCAAATTGTGAACGAGCCTTCCCGCAGAAACACTGCCCCGTGCATTGCTTATGCTTGTTATAAAATCAAAAAAATTAATCCAAATGCCAACATCGTGGTGGCACCGTCCGACCATATTATTTTGAAAGAAGATTTGTTTGCAGATGTTATTTCGTCGTCGCTCACCGCTGTAGAGCAAAATGATTGGCTGCTGACCCTTGGCATCACTCCAAGTCGTCCCGATACGGGATATGGCTACGTTCAATTTAAAGACACGGAAGCGTATCCTCAGGATTTCAGAATTAAAAAAGTGAAGACTTTCACCGAGAAACCTGTGTTGGAAATGGCGAAACAATTTTTGGAAAGTGGTGACTTTTTGTGGAACTCAGGGATTTTTATCTGGTCAATTAAAAGTATAATGAAGGCATTCGAAATGTATATGCCCGAATTGAAAGAATCGTTTGAAAAAGGTGCGGAGCTGTATAATACAGATGGGGAAGCTGATTTTATTAAACAAACATACACCACCTGTAAAAGCATCTCGATTGACTATGGTGTGATGGAAAAAGCAGAAAATGTGTATGTGTTGCGTTCCGATTTCGGTTGGTCAGACCTTGGCACTTGGGGATCGCTTTACGAAAACAGAGAGAAGAACGAAGCGGGAAATGCCATAGTGGGAAAGAACGTTATCATGTACGACAGTCATAATTGTGTTGTGAATATGCCAAAAGACAAGGTGGCTGTTTTGCAAGGCTTGGACGATTATATCGTGGTGGAATCGGGCAACGTATTATTGATTTGCCGCAAACAAGATGAACAGCAGATACGTTTGTTTGTGAATGATGTGAAAATAGATAAAGGGGAACATTACATTTAAGTTTCATACGAGAGCTAATAGTTCTTTGGAACTTGAATCGCAGGAGCCAGATAGATAATTCCCATTTTTTTCTGTGCGGAAGCGGCATCAACATGAAAACACGCGGCGATTTTGCGACTATCTATGATTTGAAAGAATAATGTAATTGTATTCAGAAAGATATAAAAGAAAAAGGCTTGCCCCCTATCAGAGATTTTAAACAGGCATATGCAAATCTATAAATAGAAAAAGGCTTGCCTCGGTGATGTGGCAAGCCTTTAGTCTTTTTGATGTGCATTGTGGTAAATCTAATTAAAAGGCACAGCCTTTTTTGATATTTCCGACGGAGGCAGTGCCTGCCGCCGAACGGGGTATCTCGGCAATCTTCAATAAATCATAATACTGCTGATATTTTATGGCTCATAATTTAGAGGTAAGCCTAACTCTTCTTTGAGTTTTTGATTATATTTGTTGGCTTCTGCAATTGCGTCTTCAAGACTAAAAAAGTGCAGTTTCTCATTATGAGATCTCGTTCCACCTGTATCAACTCCGACTATAACTGCTCCAATTAAAGCGGCACCAATACCACCAAGAACAAGCCCTAAGCTAACATCGCTATCTTTAATGAATCTTTTTTCCGGTTTAAAAGCATAATTTATTCCGCCAATAACTCCACATATAAAACCTGGTATAAATAATGTCATTCCAATTGCACCCGCAACATTTGATTTCCTTTTGTTTTTTTTATTCTGTCTATCAATTTGATCCTGTTCTTGCTGATATCTGTTAAGCACATATTGATTTTGCACCAAAGTGGCAAACTCAAATTCGGTAATTTGCGTACGTCCTTCATTGGTAGTGGCAAACCATTCTTTAATAGCATAAGTAACAGCAGTAGTATTTGTGTTTGTTTTTGAATTTGACATCCCAAGCACCGAGTAATAGTCTGGGAAAAAAAGGCTGTTGGTGTTTTTATTCGTTTCGGTTGAAGTTTGAGTAACATACTGTGTACTAAGCAAAATATCCAATTTCATTGCTTTATATTTTTGTTGTTCTTTATATTTACTTGCCAGCAATTTATCTTGTATTTGTTTTGAATCCTTCACCAAAATAATTGTAGGGGTATTAGCATTAACTGCGATGAGCTCGCCATAAATAGTAACACTATCTTTTGTAAGTTTTAAAAAATGCGATCCAACAAGGACAGAATCTATTGTTTTAATATCATTCCCCTTATTAACATCATCCAAATAAACGGTAACGCCACTAAATTCGCTAAAAATTTGAATCGAACTCTTTGCATTTGCATTAGTGCTTACTCCATGATTATCGTTATCTGTACTTTGCTGGTTCGAGCCGTTCTGATTAGTTTTATCGGGATTTGCCTCCCCTTTATTAAAAACATCTTTGGAGCCATTTTCATATTTAATCATAAAAATATCTGATTTCAAAATAGTGTAAGTAGGTCCATTTTTATTGTCAAACATTTTGTATTTGATAGTTTCGAGTCCAATTTCGGTTACTTTGGTTTTAATTTCATCGCCCGAACGCTTTATGATAATATCCTGACTTTTACATATCAGGGTTATTAATAAAAACGAAATAAATAGTAAAAGTGTCTTTTTCATAAAATTGATTTTTAAATTTGATTTATATTTGATCCCTTGAGAGTTTTTTTAATAACATTTCTGACAAGCAGCATGAATTCATTAAATATTTTTAGAGAAATAAAGTGCAAAATGAAAAATCATATAAAGTTTCATAATGTTGTTAATGATAACGTGTATTAATTGAAAGTAAAGATAGATTTTTTTATAAGGCTATATGGATTTTTTTTAAAATTTCTATATCAATTCGTATCTCTTTAGATTCAAGCCTATTAATAATTATCCAAACCAACCTGATAGTCTAAAAGCCTAATAGCTAAAAGCCTAACTCAACGGCGGCTCATCAGGTGCCCCTTCCTCTGCCACCATCTGAACAGTCACCACCTTATACTCTCCCTCCGACAAAACAACCGTAATAGTCTGTGTAACGAATCAGGTTCGATCTTTTTTAGCTTTTATTATCATTCTGACAATAGTTGCAATCAACAATGCTAAACCACAAAGTAAAAATAGTACAGCATATATGGGAGGTGCGATAAACACCAAAACAACGCCCAAAATTAAAAAACAAATTGCTACGATTAATGATGCAAGTAATGAAGCTTTTTTCGGAGTTTCATGATTTATATTTGTGTTTGGAATTTGATTTATTCTGCTTTTTAGCAAATTAGATATTTTGCGATTATCGAAACGCTTCATGAGAGAATTAGTATAAACGGCTATTATTTTTTTTGGATTAGAACTGGCTATCAAATTTTCAGATTCTTGCTTTGTTTCTTTTTTGAGAATAGTAAAGTTATCTGCAAAAGAAATTTTGTTAATGGAATCGGTAAGCGGAATTTGTTGCTTTGAGGGATGAAGTGTGTTTAACGTAATGCTTTTTTTATCGTTTTGTTTTACCTTTTTTTGTTTTTGATTAATAGCATAATAAAAACCTTTATTATATATTCTTTTCTCGACATAAAAATTAGTGCTACAGGAAGAAAACAAAAGAACAATTACCATAGAAATTATTATTTTTTTCATAATGATGCGTATTATTTCCTTACTCTAATGGCTTTTCAGAGACTGCCCCCGACACAATAAGAAGCTTGATCGGGACAAGCCCGTTTTTTAAAGTGGTATCTGGACTCCACATTTATAACATTAAAGTGATTAACTTATCACCAAGCTATTCGGTCCCGTCCAAGGTCCTGCCAATTCGGGATGTTTGGAATCGGTCCAACGTACATAAAATTGTAAAAAGCTGCCTATGTTTTCGCCGCCAAGTTTTAATATAAATGTGGCAGACGAAAAATGCTGTATCACGGTGCCATCATCGGGGTTTAGAATAGCTTTATGAATAAATTTGCCTGGGATAGGTTCGCCCGTCGCAGGGTCTTTATCAAACTCGGGCGCATCTATCCGAAGAGCTATTTCCACCATATCCGAATTTTCAGGCAAGGAAGCATAGCTGCCATCTGATTCAGCATAACATTTCACTTGCAATTGGCAATCGCCTAAGGCAGTGGGACGTGCAAAACATTTGAACATGATTTGAGTGGTGTGTGTGGTATGGGTATGAGGCAAACCGTCTTTCCGATTCAAAGTGTCGCGGTCGGTTGTGGTCCAAACACTTGCAGGGATATCATCGTAAATTTTAATTAATTGTTGTTTCATTTTGTTTTCAAAATCTTGCAGATTATGAATTACGGTAGGAGTGCGGGTTGTGTTTTTGTTTGTCCATAAAATGAAATAATACAGATAACAGTCGTCGGTTTCGTCATCGCCATAAAGTGCTGCTAATGCTAGGATGTAGGCGCTACTAATTTTTAGACGTGTTGCATTGTTGGTCAAATAGACCACTACGATTGAAAAATACAAAGCTAATGCTTCTTTTGATGTTGGAAATGTTGTTGGCATGTTATTAAATTTTTAATGAATAAATAGAATTTGTAGAATTATTAATAAGATTAAATTGAAAATCTATGGAAATAAAAATCATCTCTCTTTGGGAACGAGAAAATGGTTGAGAAATAGGGGTGCACTTTCTGATTTTAGCGCTGTAGTTTCTGAGGGAGATAGCATACTTTCCGAGGAAAGTGCTGAAGTTTCCGAAGAAAGTGCTGAAGTTTCCGAGGGAAGTAGTGTAGTTTCCGAAGAAAGTAGCGTAGTTTCCGAGGGAAGTAGCGTAGTTTCCGAGGAAAGTAGCGCACTTTCCGAGGAAAGTAGCGCACTTTCCGAGGGAGATAGCGCACTTTCCGAGAGAAATTCGGGTGTTATTTAGGTTAGATGCCTGATAAAACAAGGCAATTATGACGTGTAAGTACATGGTTTTGAACACACTAATATTTCTTTCCCCTACAGTAGCAAGGGTTTCAGAGGGTCGCGAGTCTTTAGAAAAAAAAGTCGTCATAGTGCATCTTAAATTTGACGGTACGAAATTACACAATTTTTTAATACAAACATATTTTTTTGAAAAATAATTTTTTTTTAAGCAAAAAAAAACTTTGCCATCCCCGACCGAACACCCATAAATATTTACCATATTCAAATAAAATCCGAACTCTGAACTACGAACTCCGAATTCTGAACTCCGAACTATTCCCCCTGATAATACCTCAATTCCGCATGTCCGTTTGTATCGCGATAGATATAGACCTGATTGGGCTTCGGTTTGGAGATTATTCTGCCCAGCAAATCATAAAGTGTGTAATCGGTTTTGATGGGCACAATCGGATGCTCCTTGATGCCCGAAAGGAGGCAAGCACTGTTGATGTCGGCAACGAAATAAGGCTTGGAGCCTAACATACCTACGCCATAGTTCACCCATACTTGATACACACCTGTGTCGCTCACGGTGATGCTTTGGGTGGTGTCGCCTGTTGACCATACATAAGATTGATAGGAAGCGGGTGCGGAAAGCGTGATGGAGTTGATGCCCTGAGAGCAGGAAATGGCAGGGCGCGGAAACTTGAAGGGCAAATGATGAATGAAAGCACGATAGCACACCACAGTGTCGGGAAAAAACCATTGCGAAATTTTGTTGCCCGAAGCGTTCAAGAAATCAATGCTAGGAAACGGTCGGCGGGAGTTGCCATAGTTAATCAAATGATTGCCATCGGCAGTGATTTGATGGCTGCCCATGGATTGGGAAAAGAAGGTGGGGATGGGTTTATATTGCCAAATTCTGGTAGCAGTGTGGGCAAGGGTGTCGAGCGAAAACACTAAGGCTCTGGTGTGTTTTGGGGTGGAGGTGTTGGCATTGTCGAAAAATGATATGCTGCCGTCGGCATGATAGCGCACGTCGTGTTGTCCGCTGAAGCCATTGTCGTTGGTGAGGGTAAATGTGTTTGATTTGCCGCCCAAACGCCACATCACATTGCCATTGGCATGATTGATTTTATAGATGGAATTCAAATGTCGAAAGGAGAGCAAGAGGTTGCCATCGGCATCTTCGGAAATAGCATTGCCGTGGGCATAATCAAAATCGGTGGAGTCGTATCCGAATTGGTTGTAAGTTTCGGTGGGGAAGATATGTTTAGCACTATTCCATTCAAACACCATGTTGTGAGCCGCATTGTATTCTTGTATCCAGTAGGATCTAACAATAGTGGTCTGGCTGCCCTGAGTGCCGCCCGTAAAGGTGTAAATGCTCAAATCCATTATGGTATCTTTGCGCACAGCATATATAAAATTTCCGTTTGATAATACCTGAAATTCATGAGCGTCAATGGGGGTGTTGTGGTTGGAAGGGAAATAATGTGTTATTTGAAAGGTTGAATCCAACAGGTTGAAACAATTGCTGGGATTGACAATGCCAAATTGATTGAAATAACTGAACTGATGAATTTGGGGAAAATATTGGAAATTGCTGAAGCCTGAAGCGGTGTTGGCAGAAAACCAAATTAGATAGCCATCTTTGTCGAACAACATGGCTTTGGATCGGATGTAGTCGGGGGAGGTTGGTGAGTCGTTGAATTTGTAAGGATCGGCAAGATAATAGCCATAGTTCACCGTGTCGAACTGCACAAATTCGTAGGGATATACCATTCCTACAGGCACAGGACGGTTATAGTTCTGACAAAACGATGCGGAGGATATACATCCGAAGATAAGCCATAAAAGTATTCTGCAATATTTCACTAAGTGATTCATTTTTGTATTGAATATGAAATCTTGTGCAAAGATATATATTTTTAGATATATGGGAGTGGTTAATTGGTTAATTTAGTTAATTTAGTTGATTAAGTCAATTGCCATCCTTCGCTGCCGTTGGTGATTCTAATACCGTTACATTTAATATTACATGCCAAACTCAATCTGTTAGAGATACCGGATCGGTACTATAAATTGTTGTTCGAGGTTTTCAACTTCGTGCTAAAAACAAAAAGGGCTTACCTCAATTTGAGGCAAGCCCTTTTTAATTAAATATAGACTTTATAACTAAGCACTTTAGGCACTTTAGTTTATTTTACGCTCTTTGCGCTCTCAAATTCCGTCTATATTGGCGGTTGGATGAACGGCGTTTCATGCGGACTTTCATGCGATAGGCGAGGAGATACATGGCAGGGACGAAGAGCAGGGTGAGGAATGTGGCAAAACTGAGTCCGAAGATGATGGTCCAAGATAAGCTGCCCCAAAACATGACGTTGTCGCCGCCGAAATGGATGTGAGGATTGAGTTCGGTGAATAGGGTGATGAAGTTGATGTTCATGCCGACGGCTAAGGGTACCAAACCAAGTATGGTGGCGGTGGCAGTTAGCACGACGGGTGTGATACGTGTTTTGCCGGCTTCGACGATGGCTTCGCGGGTTTTCATGCCTTTGGCTTTGAGCACATCAGTGAATTCGACTATCAATATGCCGTTGCGCACGACGATGCCCCCCAATGCAACTACGCCTAAACCTGTCATGATGACGGAGATGTCCATGTTGAAAATGACGATGCCGAGCAATACGCCAATGATGGAGAAGATGACTTCGCTCAAGATGATGATGGATTTGGAGAGCGAGTTGAATTGGGTGATGAGGATGAAGAATATCAGTCCGAGGGCGATAATCATGGCAGTGGAAAGGAAGTTCATGGAGTCTTTTTGCTCGACATTTTCGCCCGTCAACACAATTTCTACTCCGCTTGGTTTTTGAAAAACGGCAGATTCTTTGCGAATACGGGAAACAATTTCGTTGGTGTTGAAGCCGGGCAGTACTTCGGAGTATATGGTGATGACACGTTTATAGTTTTTGCGATTGATACCTCCATAGGTATTACTATATTTGATTTTGGCAACCGACGAAAGAGGTATTTGTCGCACTTGTCCGTTAGCCATATCGCGATAGGTTATTTTCATGTCCATAATCTGGTTGATGTTTTTTCGTTGCAAGTCGGCATAGCGCAGCATGATTGGG
>CAIWVT010000101.1 GCA_903916135.1 uncultured bacterium | reverse complement strand
TGCAGTTCTGCAGCATGCTGAACGGCTGTTAACAGGTTCTCGGTAAAAGTTGCAATTCCGCACTGGCGCGGCGGATAATTACCTATACAGATAACTTTCATACAATTCATTATTTTGAAAGGGGAGAGTACTCCGGTCAAAGCAATAAAGCTAAGTATTCGTAACGAAATAATATGTACATTTGTAGAAATACAAAATGTATGCAAACAGATAATCTTATTCAGTTGAAGTATAAAAAAATACTTCCTTTTTTAAATGAGAGACTGACCCGAATTGTTTTAGCTGCTGACGCAGAAAGTATGGGGAGGGGCGGCTTAAGTAAAGTGTCGAAGCTCTCAGGTATCTCAAGGGTTACTTTGAATATTGGGATTAAAGAATTAGCATTATTGCCTACAGATGAGCTTGTAAGCAAGGAACGAATTAGAAAAGGAGGTGGAGGACGGAAAAAAGCAACAGAGAACAACAAAGATTTAGAAAAAGCTATAGAAGAAATAGTTAGCCCACATACGATGGGAGACCCAATGAAGCCTTTACTTTGGACAAATAAAAGTTTGCGGAACATTGCAGAGGCTGCTAAGAATATGGGATTCAACATTAGCCATAAATTGGCTGGCGTTATTTTAAAAAACGCAGGCTATAGTTTGCAAGGCAATAGAAAAACGGATGAAGGAAGTACCCACATTGATAGAGATGCCCAATTTAATTACATTAATGAAACTGCGATCGATTTTTTAGCAGATGATGATCCTGTAATTTCAGTTGATTGCAAGAAAAAGGAATTAGTTGGAAATTTCAAGAATGAAGGTTCCGAATGGCTTCCAACAGGGCAGCCAACAACGGTAAAGGTTTACGACTTTATTGATAGAGATTTAGGCAAAGCCATTCCTTATGGGGTTTATGATATAGCAAACAATGAAGGCTGGGTGAGTGTTGGCATCAGTCATGATACAGCAAGCTTTGCAGTGGCAACAATAAGAAACTGGTGGATCGAAATGGGAGAAGAGAAATTTAGTAAATCAAAACGAATTCTTATTACAGCAGATGGAGGCGGAAGTAATAGTTCAAGAAGCAGATTGTGGAAAACAGAGCTACAGATATTGGCAGATGAAATCGGAAAAGAAATAAGTGTGTGTCATTTCCCCCCAGGAACAAGTAAATGGAATAAAATAGAACATCGATTGTTCTCACACATCACAATGAATTGGCGGGCAAGGCCTTTGACAAACATACAGTTGGTAGTGGATTTAATAGCATCTACAAAAACATCAAAAGGATTAAGAGTGAAATCCAGATTAGATTCAACTGTGTACGAGAAAGGGATAAAAATATCTGATGAAGACTTGAATAAAATCAATTTACAAAAAGATGAATTTCACGGGGAATGGAACTATACAATTAGACCAGATATTGGAAACCTTATTTCGTAACAGATACTAAGGTACGAAATAAAATGCAGAAATACAATATATTCTATAATTACCTGAGCCTACTTCACAGATAGTAAGTTTAAAGCTCTATGCATCTTTGATGATTTTTTTGTAGCTCTCCGATACTGAGGGTTGGGTTGTTTAACTATATGAAGAGAAAAATCATTCAGTATTTGCTTGCTAACTAACAGCCAAGCAATAATTTTTACAATTTGAGCCAAAGCAAAAGGGAATTGGATAGAATCGTTGTCAACTGTATTCTATAAAAAAACATCCGCTTCAATATAAAAGAAGCGGATGTTTTAGCTGTGAGAAAGGTTTTTGGTTTTCCTTATTGCTG
>CAIWVT010000100.1 GCA_903916135.1 uncultured bacterium | reverse complement strand
GTTGCTACATTTATTGAAGATAAATATGATACAGTTACCGCTCGAATAATCATATACAACGCGAAGTGGTTCGAATTATTATTTTTGCTACTTATCATAAATCTAATCGGACATATAAAGGCATATAAATTAATTTCGTGGAAAAAAATTGGTGGACTCATCTTCCATCTCGCGTTTGTTGTTATGATTTTAGGTGCAGCCATCACACGCTATTTCGGATTTGAAGGAAGCATGCACATCCGCAAAGGAGAAACCACCAATATCGTTTACAGTGACGACACCTATTTAATAATATCGTATGCCGATAAAACGAAAACCCTCACTGCAGAGCATCCAATCAGTGTTGGAAGATTAACAAACAATGCATTTGAAGTAAATCTCCCGACCGAAGACAAAGGGAACATTACGGTTAAATATCGAGGCGTTAAAACGAATGTAGTTCAAAAAGTTGTAGAAGATGTTGCCGGTGGAAAAAATATGATTGACCTTTCTATTGTAACAAAATCAGGACTTCAAAACATATATATAAGTAGCGGTGAAATCAAAAATTTCGGCAAAATCAACATTGCATTTAATAATACATCAGACAAGACTGCCGTAAATATTATTGAGCAGAATGGAGAAGTCAAAATCGTTTCGCCTTTCGACATCATCAAAACAACCATGACCGAAACGGAAGTTGATACCATTCCAAAAGATACGCTATCACCCTTTAAAGAAAATTTTGTTTATAACATCAACGATGTGATTTTCTTGTATTCTAAATTCTATAAAAGTGCTGAAAAGAGACTCGTTTCAGGAACTATGGAAGAAAAAGGTGTGGATGCAGTCATACTGGATGTAACCATAAAAGGAAAAACCAAAGAGGCTGATGTATTCAACAATTCATCTTTTGGCTTGGAATATGAAAACTTTAATTTTGATGGAACGAATATCAAATTTGGTTTTGGAAACAAAACCATTGAACTGCCATTTTCGTTGAAACTAAAAGATTTTATTTTTGAAAAATATCCAGGGTCTGAAAGTCCTTCCTCTTATAAAAGCGAAGTGGTTTTGATTGATAACAGATATAACCTTGTTGAAGACCACAGTATATATATGAATCATGTGTTGGATTATAACCAATATCGTTTTTTTCAATCCTCCTTTGATAATGACGAACAAGGCACCGTACTTTCTGTGAACCATGATTTCTGGGGAACCATCGTTTCTTATTTGGGTTATACACTTTTAACTATTGGCTTCCTGATAACCTTGTTCAACAAAAATTCACGTTTTCTGTCTTTGAGAAGATTTATTGCGGATGTTAGAACTAAAAGAAAATCAACATTGCTCACGATAGCATTGATAATAGGTATCAATGGGTTTGCTTTTTCGCAGAATCTTTCTGGAAAAATTGTAGATAAAAATCATGCAGAAAAATTTGGGCAATTACTCTCACAGACCTACGATGGACGTTTTGCACCTGTCAACACTTTGGCTATAGACGTAATGCATAAAATTGCAAAACAAGAGAATTTTACTATTGAAGGAAAAGGCAAATTGAATGCACTCCAAGCATTATTGGATATGATGGTAGAGCCTGAATTATGGCAAAAACAAAAGATAATCAACGTTCCGCAACAAGAAATAAGAGATTTGATTGGGATAACTACAGAGAATGCTTCATTCATAGATTTCTTTGACAAAAGCGGTCAATATAAACTTGAAAAAACTATCAACGAATCATTCCAAAAAAAACAATCCGAGAAAAATAAATTTGACAGAGAAGTACTAAAAGTTGATGAGCGCTTAAACATCTTCTATATGATTATTAATGGAAGCATCCTCAAAATATTCCCCGAACAAAATTCTATAAACAATAAATGGGTAGGGTGGGACGACAAATCAGCGAAGATTCCATTAAGCGGAGCCGTAAGCATAATCAACGCCGATTTGCAATTGCCCGATTTCACCTATGCCAATATCATGGAAGCCTATATAATGACAGTGCAAAACGCGATGGAAACAGGCGATTATTCCAAAGCAGATAAAATATTAGGCTATATTTCGGATATTCAAAAACAAAATTCCAATTCAAGTTCTCTTATAAAAGAAATAAACCCTTCATTTATTATATTGATAATTGCATTATTATCAGTTTTAGCGTTCTTGTTAAGGTTAATGATTATAACAAAGAAGAAGATTTTCAAGTATAGCTTGCTAATCTTTTCCGTATTATGTGCCATTTTTGCATCATTAATTATTTTTGATTTACATTTCTTTAATAATTTGATATATACTTATTCTGATTCATTTTTGCCTTCTGCAACAAAAATAAAAGCAGAGATTTTCTATAATAAGGCAGATATTTTCAACTTTCTTAAAAATGTTTATGCTGCTTTAAGTGTATTACTTTTGATATTTGCATTTATTGAAAATGTAAGGGCAAAGAAGAGCAAATTACTAATCTATACTTTAAACGTATTCACCGTGCTGTTGGGATTTGCCTTTCTGTATCATACCTTGGGAATGGGATTACGTTGGTATATAACCGACCATGCTCCCTGGAGCAATGGCTATGAAGCATTGATACTTGTTGCTTGGGGAGCTTTACTTGCAGGTTTCAGTTTTGCGAAACATTCAAAAATCACCTTGGCAGCAACCACTTTGCTTGCATTTTTCGTATTGATGACGGCAGGTCATAGCAGCTATGATCCGCAATTAACCAATCTGCAACCTGTATTGAAATCCTTTTGGCTCATAATCCATGTTGCCACACTAACCATCAGTTATGGATTTTTAGGGCTGGGTTTTATTCTTGGTCTTATGAATTTGTTTATTTATCTATTCAAAACGAAGAAGAACCATGCCCATCTTGATTTGCTCATTGCCGAAAACACCTATATTATTGAAATGAATCTTATAATTGGATTGGTATTGGCAACCATCGGAACATTTCTTGGGGCTGTTTGGGCAAATGAATCATGGGGGACTTATTGGGCATGGGATGCTAAAGAAACTTGGGCACTCATTATTGTTGTTACATACTCTCTTGTACTTCACATGAGGTTTATTCCTAAATTTAATAATAAATATGCTTTTAATGTTGCCTCTGTATTAGCTTTTTCAAGTGTTCTTATGACCTTTATTGGTGTAAACTATTATTTGTCGAAAGGAATGCATAGTTATGGTGCTGGCGATGCACCCATATTTCCACTGTGGGCTTGGATTGTAATTGATCATATTTTCAAACTTATCATTATTGTAGGAATTTTAGAGCTTATTAAAAAAAAAAGAAAAAACAAATAAACAATAAACAAATTAATTATTAACCAAAAAAAACAAAATTATGATTAAAAAAATGTCATTGATAGCAGTATGTATGCTGCTATTAGTAAGCAATGTTTTGTTAGCGCAAAACAAGTATGTAGGAGCAGGTGGATGCAAAATGTGCCACATGACTAAAGGAAAAGCATGGCCCACTTGGAACACATCAAAACACGCACAAGCATTTGAGAATCTAAAAGGAGCAGCTGCACTTAAAGTTGGACAAGATAACGGTGTTGCTTCCCCCTCAACTGATGAAAAATGTTTAAAATGTCATACTACTGCTGCATCAGCTAAAGCAGCAAATGGTGGTATTACGAATGCTGACGGTGTTTCATGTGAATCATGTCATGGACCAGGAAGCGCTTACAAAGTTGGAATGTCTAGTTCATCTATAGCAAATGCTAAAAGTAAATTGGGCTTGATTATCCCTACTAGCGCAGTATGTATTAAATGTCACAATACAGAAATTCACAAATCACTGACTTTCGATTTTGAGACTAAAATGAATTTAATCCGTCACAAAAATCCTTAATATTTAATAAAACAAAAATGAATTATGCTTCGCTTTGCCAAGGGGCAGAACGAAGCATAATTTCAGCTTAATTACAAACCTTAAATAATTTTTTTATGAAACTACCTCGTTCTTTTTACAATTACACTTCCTATCTAGGAACCATTATTTCTGTGATAGCATGGGCGACATTACTGTTTTTTGTTGTCTTGATTTATTTTTTCGGAATAGATAATGTTTATTTTGACTTATATACATTTATTGTAACTCCTGCCTTTATTGTATTGGGACTAATAATCATTCCTTTTGGTATGTATCGAAAAAACAAAAAACTTAAAGAAGGGATACAGGTTTCAAACGAAAAGTTATTAATCCTTAATCTTAGGGATTCAAAAACCAGAAATGCTTTATTAATATTTTCTACAATATCTATATTTTTTATTATTTCAACAATCGTTGGAAGTTATAAAGCATTTCATTACACAGAATCCGTAGAGTTTTGTGGAAAGCTTTGCCACAAGGTGATGACTCCCGAATACGTTGCGTATCAGAATTCACCTCACGCAAGAGTAACATGCGCAGAATGTCATGTTGGAGAAGGTGCTGACTTTTATGTAAAATCTAAAATGTCAGGTATGCGCCAAGTTTATAAATACACCATGGGCACTTGGCCCACACCTATTGAAACTCCTATCCAAAATTTACGTCCGGCAAGAGAAACATGCGAAAAATGTCACTGGCCCCAAAAATTCTACACGAATTCTTTGCGGTCAGAAAAATATTTTTTAGCTGATTCGGCAAATACTGAATGGGATATTGTTTTAAATATGAGAGTGGGAGCAAATCATCAAGCTTTGGGTTTAACTGGTGGAATTCACTGGCATATCAATCCAGATGTTCAAATTGATTATAAAGCTAATACTAAACGGGATACCATTTATTGGGTAAAAATTACCAACAAAAAAACAGGTGTAGAAACAGTTTACAAAGATGATGAACTTGTTGCAAAACCTGAATTGTCTGCTAAAATGGAAGCACGTGGAATGGATTGCATGGATTGCCATAACAGACCTTCACACGAATTCCGTTCACCTTCCAAGTATGTAAATGAATTGCTCGCCGGACAAAACAAAATTGCTGGTATTCCCTGGTTCAAAAGTGCCGCCATGGAAGCTCTTAAACTGCCATATTCAACCACTGATTCTGCTAAAACAGAAATTAAAAACAAAATCGTTAAATTTTATCAAGAGAAATACCCTGACCTTTACAAAAAATCGGGGAAAGAAATACTATTGGCAATTAATGATGTGGAAACCGAATATTTAAAAAATGCTTTTCCTGAAATGAAAGTTACGTATAGTGCCTACCCTCGCCATATTGGTCATCTTGAAACCAACGGGTGTTTCAGATGTCATAACAATAAGTTTAAATCGCCTTCTGGGAAAGTAATTTCTAAGGATTGTAATCTTTGTCATACTATTGTTGCACAAGGGAAATCTGATAGCATAAAGTATATCGGTATAAATGGTGCATTAGGATTTATTCATCCTATTGATATTGGCGATGCATGGAAAGAAACTAATTGTATGGAATGTCATAATCAATTGTACCAATAATACCATTATCTTCAATATTATTATCCAAACTCTGTCTGGTATAATGCCCGTAGAGTAGCTTTTTTATAATTCAACTTTCCTGTCCCGACACGCAGTGTCGGGGCAGGTCTGTGTTGGGGTGGACCTTAACAGATAGCGTATCGGTACAAATGAGATAAAGTGCTTTTCTACAAAATAAGAACAAGTATATGTCGAAAATCACTGTTGTCCGATAAAAAAAGAAGAACCATCTTAAAACACCTAATTGTCAATACTTTTATACTGTCGCCTCCCGACACTGCGTGTACGGGACAGGTTCGTGTACGGGACAGGCTCTAACGGGGCTTGATTTTCTTTACGCACATTTTTCTACCATAATGTCGCCTCTAACGAGGCTTTAAAAAGTACCGTAGGTACGAAAGTATGTTAGAACAAACGATTAAGAGTAGAATAAAAGTGCCGTAGGCATGACATTATTAAAAAGCAAAATATAATCGGACAACAGTGTCCGAAAATATTGAAAATAAGTTAATAACGCTAATTCGTTTCATAATACAAAAAAAACAGGTTGATATATATCATCTCGAAAATTAAATAATCTTATTGTTGATTTATTTTTATATTTTATCTTTGCGCATTATTAATTTAAAAAAAGAAAATCTATGAAAAAGAAAATTACTTATTCTCTTGTAATGTTGGCTTTGATGATAAGCCCGTTATTATTTAATTCAGGTGTGAAAGCACAAACTGCAGGTACCATGACCTTTACTGTTACAACCACTTATACGAACGGAAGTTGGTCAGGCAGGCATGATTTTGTAGTCTGGATTGAAAACTCATCAGGAACCTTTGTTAAATCAAGGATTTATTATGGTTCGGATGATGATCACTTGTTGGAATGGACAACAAAAAATCCAAGCATGAATGTGGTTGATGCAGCCACAGGAGCCACAAAAAATGGAAATCCTTACACCTATTCAGGAATTGTTTGGATAGGGAATGATTTGACAGGTGTTTCTCCTAATTACACACTTTTACCGGATGGCACTTACACAGTGGCTATGGAGTTAGCTTGGGGAAGTTCTAAAGTATTGGGAACCGGAAGACAAATCTACCGCGTTAATTTCACAAAAGGACCAAGTCCGCAAACCGTTACACCTCCCAATCAAACCAACTTCACCAATATGACCTTGCAATGGAATCCGCTTGGTGTTGGTGTGGCAGTTAATGAGGAAAAAGCCAATTTCAGTGTTGCACCAAACCCTATCTCAAATCTGAGCAAGGTTCAATACTCATTAAATGGATTGGCTGAAGTAAACATCGGTTTATATGATGTTACCGGAAAATTGGTAAAAGTAATAGTAAATGAAACTCAAAATGCTGGTAACTACAGCATAGCTTTATCACAGAATGGCAAAGTAAGTCCTGGCATTTATTTTATCAAAATGAATAATGGAAAAACTGAACATACTGAACGTATTTTAATTTCCGAATAAGCTTACTCTGACATTCAAATTATATTTATAGAAAGTGCCGATGACTTAAAAATCATCGGCACTTTCTTTTTATGGCTTTGGGTTTTCTTTATCTTATTCCTGTTTCTTTTATATACTATATTTAAGTCCAATACAATTTGGTAAAATACCGAAAGAGTAGCTGTTTTATAATTCAATTTTCCTGTCCCGACACTAACCTGTCCCGACACGCAGTGTCGAGGTTGGACTATTACAGATACCTTATCGGTAAAAATTAGATACAGCACCTTTCTACAAAATGTGACCAATAAAGTATCGAAAATATTGAAAATAAGTTAATAACGATACCTCCTTTGATAATGCTGAAAACCAGATTGATATATCTCATCTCGAAAATCAAAATATCTTATTGTTAGTCTGTTTTTATGTAGTACCTTTGTAAATTATAAATTTAAAAAAAGGAAATCTATGAAAAAGAAAATGATTAATTCTCTCGTAATGTTGGCTTTGATGATAAGCCCGTTATTATTCAATTCAGGTGTGAAAGCACAAACTGCAGGAACCATGACTTTTACTGTAACTACTACTTTTACAGGTGGAAGTTGGGGTGCAAGACACAATTTTGTTGTTTGGATTGAAAATCCTTCAGCAGCTTTTGTTAAAACAAGAATTCTTTATGGTGGTGAATTAGACCATTTAATGGAATGGTCAGCAAAAACTCCAACAATGAGTACAGTTGATGCAACCACAGGAGCAACTTTTAATGCAAATCCACATACGTATTCAGGGATTCTTTGGATAGGTAATGATTTGACAGGCGTATCTCCAAATTATACCTTATTGCCTGATGGAACCTACACCGTTGCTATGGAATTAGCTTGGGCAAGTTCTAAAGTGTTGGGAGTTGGACGACAAATCTATCGCGTTTCTTTCATCAAAGGACCAAGTCCTCAAACGGTAACTCCTGCAAACCAAACAAATTTCACAAGCATGACTTTGCAATGGAATCCGCTTGGAGTTGGTGTAACAGAAAACAATCAAAAGTTTTTTTTCAATGTAACTCCAAACCCTGCAACCAGTCAGAGCACAATTAATTATTCAATTAACGAAGCATCTAATGTTGGTGTGAAATTATATGATATTAATGGCAACTTGGTGGATGTAATATTTGATGGAAAACAAAATGCTGGTAATTTCAGTTTGCCATTAACAAAAAAAGGCAATTTAGCTTCTGGTGTTTATTTTGTAAAATTAAATGTTGGCAAAAGTGAACAAACACTGCGAGTTTTAATTTCAAACTAAACTT
>CAIWVT010000099.1 GCA_903916135.1 uncultured bacterium | reverse complement strand
TTTAATTAAAATTTACTACTTTTGCATCCAAAAAAAAAACACAAATCATTTATACTATGAAAAAAAACTTATTCTTCTTAGCCATTGGAGCTATGCTTATTGCAAACAATGCGTGCAATAATCTCGGAAAACAAAATGAAGACGCTACAAAAGTAGCCATTACGGTTGATAGCTTCTTAATGACGCCCGAAAAGTGGGCAAACAAAGATGTTCTTATTAAAGGTACGGTTTCGCATGTGTGCAGACACAGCGGCAAGAAACTCTTTTTGT
The DNA here is from genome assembly GCA_903916135.1 of uncultured bacterium. Taxonomy (GTDB): domain Bacteria; phylum Bacteroidota; class Bacteroidia; order Bacteroidales; family CAIWKO01; genus CAIWKO01. Next base: position 3,860 of record CAIWVT010000099.1, on the reverse strand, counting down.
TTGGTGCAAACCCTGAAAAGACCGTGAAAGTGAACACAGGTGGCAATTTCTCTACCTTTGATATAAAATATGAAGGCACTGACGTGGAAATTACAGGCACTGTGGTGGAAGACGAAAAGATTGATGCTAACTATTTGAACGAATGGGAAGCTGATATTAAGAAATCAGTTGCTGATAAAGATATCAAAGTTTGCACCGCCGAAAGTCAAGCTATCACCGGGCAAAAGAATGATAAAGCCAAAGCTGCAGACACGGTTGTTGATCCGTATGCTGATGTGAAAGAATTTCGCAAAAAATTGGCAGCAAGCGGAAAAACCTATATCTCTATCTATGCAATCAATTGCAAAACGATGAAGGAGATTAAGAAATAATTTCTCGGACAACAAACCACATCGCGTTTTATGGCTTCAAATAGTCTTCGTATTTTCAGGAAGTGGAATAGAATTCTGCATCGCGATATCGGATATTTCTTTTTTGGATTGACCATCATTTATTGTGTTTCGGGCATCGCGCTGAATCATAAAAAAGATTGGAATCCGAATTATGATATTTTATATAAAGATATTACCATTACGGATAATGTGGATAAAACGGCAATTACCACCGATTGGGTGATGGCATTGCTGAAGAAATATCACGAAGAAGACCATTACAAGAAGTTTTATTTCTCTGATGCGCGCACCTTGAAAATCTTTATTGATAATGGCTCTATTACCATCAATATGGATAATAAAACAGGTTATATAGAGAAAATAACCAAAAGACCTTTTTTCTATGAAGTCAATTTTTTGCATTATAATCCGGGCAAATGGTGGATGTGGTTTTCGGATATTTTCTGCGTTGGAATGATTATCGTTGCCATAAGCGGTTTGTTTATTATCGCGAAAAGCAAAAACAGTTTGACGCGCCGCGGTGTATGGTTTGTTATTGGCGGACTCATCCTGCCGATTTTGGCGTTAATGGTTTTATAGCCGAGGCTGATGTGCCTTCGCTGGGAGTTCCAAATTTTCATCACGCTGATTGCTTATGACTTTTATACGCAATTTTGCCTAAAATATTCTTTCACCAAAAATAGTAAATTTAAAAAAACATATATGAAAACGTACTCAAATTATCTAAAATTTATTGGAATTGCATTATTTGCATTCGCGGGGTGTAATTCTAATAAAAATGCAAAACAAGCTGAATTGCTAAAAAAAGGTATCCATACGGCTATAGTGGAAGCTGCGATACAAACGAGTCAATACACCTATTTGCGCTTAACAGAGCTTGGCAATCCGGCAACCAAAGAACATGATTCCTTGTGGGTTGCTGTTTCCAGTATTGATTCAAAAAAAGGCGATACTTTATATTTCAAAGGCGGTTTTCCGATGACAGATTTTAAAAGCAAAGAACTGAATCGGACTTTTAAGACAGTGCTGTTTCTTGACAGTTTAAGTACTAAACCGGATTTTGGTAGTAAAGAAAAATTAATTGGAAACGGACACAACACTATGTCTTCATCGGATATGGGTATGCCTGGAAAGCCTAAAATCGAAAAGCTTGAGGTGAAAATTGATGCCATTGCCGGTGGAACTACTATTGCCGATTTGTATGCTAAAAAAACTACTATGGCAGGCAAAACCGTGAAAGTGAAAGGTAAAGTAACCAAATTCAGCCCCGATATTATGAACACCAACTGGATACATATTCAGGATGGCACCGAAAAGGATGGGAAATTTGACCTAACCATTACCACCAATTTGATTGCAAAGGTGGGCGATGTGGTTTGTTTCGAAGGTAAGATTTCGGTGGACAAAAATATCGGACAAGGCTATTTCTACGAGCTGCTGTTGGAAGACGCTAAAATCGTAAAATAATTCAATTTCTTTATGCAAATCAGATTATCCTTTTTGGCTGTTGCAGTGTTTGGCGTCTTGTTGTTTGGGTGTAATTCGCATCCAACCGTAACCACACAGCCTGCCAACCAAGTCAACAATACAGTTGGCGTGGTGGACAGTTTGGCTTTTTATGAAGATATTCTCAAAAACGATTCGCTCAACACCGAACTGCGCATTGCCCTCGCCACCAATTATTATGTCGCCAAAAAATTTGATAAAGCTATTCATCATCTGTTGATTGTTCATCAGATTGACCCCAAGAACACGGAAGCATTGATTACCTTGGGCAATGTGTATTACGATGCCGACCAGTATGACAATGCCATTACGTATTATGAAAAGGCTTTGACATTGGACAACAAAAATGTGGATGTGCGCTGCGATTTGGCTACCTGCTATCTGAACGAGAAAAAAACCGACCAAGCCTACAAACTCCTGAAAAAGAATTTAGACATCAACCCCAATCATGCACAATCGCATCATAATCTGTCGGTGGTTTATACACAAATGGGCAAAACAAAAGAAGCGGAAGCTGAAATGAAGATTTTTAATTCTTTGCAGAAATAATTAGGATTTAAGATTTTAGAAGTTAGATTTTAGTTTTAGGAGAAAACCACTAAGACTCCCCGACCTGCGATACGGGACAGAACTAAGTGCACTAAGTTGCACTAAGAAATAAGGAATTGAGGCATAAGGCATTATAGCGCGTGGTATCAAGGATGACGTTCATTTTATCTACCGAGAAAATTCATTTATCACCCGAGAAGTTTCATTTATCTGCCTAGAAGATTCATTTATCATGGCAGCAAACTCTTCTATCATGGCAGAAGTTTCATTTATCTGCCTAGAAGATTCATTTATCATGGCAGCAAAATCTTTTATCATGGCAGAAGTTTCACTTATCTGCCTAGAAGATTCATTTATCATGGCAGCAAAATCTTTTATCATGGCAGCAAAATCTTTTATCATGGCAGAAGTTTCATTTATCTGCCTAGAAGATTCATTTATCATGGCAGCAAAATCTTTTATCATGGCAGAAAAAACGTCTTTCTATAGTAAAAGAAGTTCTAAAAACCGAGATGAACGCCAAATCGGTAAGGGTAAATTTCATTCGTGCACTCATCATGGATTCGCCGGCAGCGTTGGTAATGGTTACGGCATAAAACTGAGGAATTAGGCACGTAACCTTCGTAACAATCATTTCTCTTGAATCGGGACCTGCAAAACCAATAGTAAAAACCTGTGAATCTATGGTGGCAAACATATACACCTTATACGTTTTTGCTTTGTGTAAATGAACTTCCAAACCCGTTCGGCGGTAGGTTCTGCCTTAGTCGAATTTTTCTTTATAGGCTATTGCCTAAGTTTTTCACTGATATGGCATCTTTAATAGTCCATGTTTCGTTGGGTAGATAATAGATAATTGTGAATAGAGATTACTATGTGAAATAAAATTCATATCTTTGTGGAAGATTTATCCATTATAATGAAAACAAAATTTCTTCTGTGTATATTGATGTTGCTGGGGCAGTTTTGTTTTGCCCAAAAAGAAGGTAATATATGGTATTTTGGGGATTCGGCAGGGGTAAGTTTTAATACTATTCCGCCTCATGTATTATTAAATAGTGTTACCAATACATCAGAAGCTTCAAGTAGTATTTGTGACAAGGATGGAAATTTGCTATTTTATGCAAGTTCTATTAATCCGGTTTATGCTTCATTTATCGTTTGGAATAAAAATAATCAAATAATTCAAAATGGAAGCGGATTATTAGGTGCTAGCACAATTACTCAAGGAATATTATTAATCCCAGAACCACAAAATGATAGTATAATTTATCTTTTCCATATTAATTTTGACGGACTATATTATTCTATAATTAATAGATATGGTGATGGTGGAAATGGAAGTGTAACTATTAAAAATAAATTTCTTTTACAAACAGATAGTATTACTGAAAAGATTGTGGCAGTTCGTCA
>CAIWVT010000098.1 GCA_903916135.1 uncultured bacterium | reverse complement strand
ATTCCCCAGGAATATAAGGATTGGTTTTTCTTTCAACCTGGAAGTTATTGGATATATCAAAGAAACCATCAAAACCTATTTGACACTCTCAAAGTTGATAGTGCGTATATCATAAAAAACTATCATAACCAAATGACAAGTCATGATTCTCCATATTATTATGAATATTTGAAAGTTATTTTTGCTCCGAATTTTATTAATCTTTCTTTTGATCATATGACTGGATTAAGTGTTCTTGGCAGGAAATTTGGGGATAGTGTGGTTTTACCGCTTTTTAATTTGAATAGAAATTATATAGGAATTGCTGATGGCATTATGGATTCAAATGGAAATAAAATTGGATCAACTGAAGTATTGAGTCGTTTCTCTTCTTTAAAAATTGGAAATAATACCTTTCAAAACGTCATGGTCGTGCAGGTTAAAGAACTTGATAATAATAAAACAATAAATTTTTACTTGGTTAAAAATATTGGTACTGCTGAATTTCAGATTATTGAAAATAATGATACTACTTTTTGGACATTAAATAAATGGCAGATAAAGAATAATTGAAATTTGTTCTGGCACTAACGAGCCGGCAGCCGACAATGCGGGGAGCCGTGGTTTGGAGGCAGTTTTGGGGCTACTAAACATGGGAACGAAAATCGAAGATATGACCTTCTATCGCCCGCACATGCGGCTGCCGGCGGGGCGTTATGCCCGATGCTACAAACAGCTTACCGAATTTTCTGAAACTACCTAAGACTTTTTTTCGTAACTTAGCTCAATGATAAAAAGGAAGGACATAGGACTTGATTTCGAAATCGACAAACTGACCAATTCTATTGAAAACGTTGTAACGGGTGACAGTTTTTCGACGGAAATTTCTATCCTTAGAAAGAGTGACTTACAGACAGTCAGTAAAAAAGCAGGTTGGCTTTTCAATTGGAGAGTTGAATTTAATGAACCAGCCAGAGACGTTTATAAACTTACAATTGTAAATAATCCGAGCATTATACAAGGTCTGATAAGTTTGGAAGTTAAAACAGATCATGTTTATATGCACTTGGTGGAAAGTGCTTCTTTCAACAAAGGCAAAACAAAAATGTATTCTGGATTTCCAGGTAATTTGGTTGCGTTTGCATGTAAACTTTCTTTTCAACGCGGACATGAAGGGAATGTTTCATTTTTATCAAAATCCCAATTAATTGAACATTATGAAAAGACTCTTGGAGCAATTCATTTTGGTGGGAGAGTTATGATAATTGAGACACGAGCAGCATTAAAGCTCATTGATAAATATTTTTAAGTAACAAAAATGGTAACAAAAAAATTGGAATTAGAAGTAGACTTTATAGGTGGTCAAGGTCCTTTAACAGTTGATGAAGAAAAAGCAATAAGCGAATTTCTTAAAAAGAGCAAAACTTCTTCAAGACATAAATCTCCTGTCATAAGCCAAACGAAGTCTAAAAGACCAAAAGCCGTGGTATAACGAAATTCAAAAAAATATAGCACCGGGCATAACGAGCCGGCAGCCGACAATGCGGGGAGCCGTGGAAAGGAGACTGGTTGGTGCTATTAAACATGGAAACGAAAATTGAAAATAAGACCTTCTATCGCCCGCACGTGCGGCTGCCGGCGGGGCGTTAGGTGTAAACACATGATCAAAAAATCAAAACAGAATGTGTTCTTTGAATTATTTGGAGGGTAAGAAATTTTGAAGGGGCACTGAACTTGGTCCAATTTTCCGACAATTTTATTGCTAATAAAGTATAGTGGTGGGTTTGTTGTGTGAATTTCTTGTTTGGGGCAAGGGTGTGTAGAAGCAAAGATTCGTGGGGTTGGACAGTTTCACAGCAATATTTTATCTGGTTAGAATCATTGGAATGGAAAATGATAGTTTGTGTGAGTAAGAAAATCACACAACAAACCTCGGAAAATGTGATCGTTTACTAATCAAAAAAAAATGTCTTCTATGAAAGGATATTTTTGTTGGGTAATTTTCTTGTTTAGGGTGTGAGAAATTAATTGAACGGTCGGAGAGATTTTTTAATAAATTTACGGTAAGATAAAATCGTTTTCTTAGGAAAGTTAGTATTGAAACATGGTTGCGGGCGGAGACATTGTAACAAAACGGCAGAGGGGGTTTGTGTGAGCATGAAATTACCCAACAAAACATTGAAATATAGTGGGGTCGTTTACTATAATGATGTGTCTACACCTAACGTGCCGTCAACCGCAATGCGGGTTAACGTGGTAAAGGAGAGTAACTGGCGCTACTGAACATGAAAACGAGCGGATAATATAAACTTCTAAATCCCGCACGTGCGGCTGCCGGCCACACGTT
>CAIWVT010000097.1 GCA_903916135.1 uncultured bacterium | reverse complement strand
TGGTGATATTGGAAGTTTTGTTGCAGTAAATATTGGTACAGCTCCAATAGTTGCAACCATTTCGGTAACTCCGCATTTTACGAATGATGGTATTACTTGTGATGGTCCATCAAAGAGTTTTACGATAACAACAAATCCAAGTGGACAGTTAAATGACCCAACTGACCAAATAGTATGTAATGGCTTAACCACAACACTGGTAAGTTTTAGCACACAAAACACAATAGGTACAACTACCTATACTTGGGTAAACAACACGACAAGTATTGGTTTGGCAGCAAACGGAACAGGTAATATACCCAGCTTTACTGCCATAAATTCACTTACCGTTCCTGTGGTTGCTACTATTGTTGTTACACCACATTTTACTTTTGAGAATGTTAGCTGTGTTGGCACTAACCAGAGTTTCACCATTCAAGTGAACCCTACCCCGACCCCAGTTATTAATGGTGCCAATTCATCGTGCTCACACACAATTACTCAATATTGTGATGTGGATACCGTTTCTGGAAATTATTCTTATCAATGGTCAGTCTCGGGTGGTAGTATATTCTCCGGTGCGAATACTTCTTGCATTGATGTTGTTTGGAATAATAATTGTTCCTCCGGTTGGGTTACACTTACGAAAATCAACACTCTTACGGGTTGTATAACAACAACAGATCATTACGATGTAACAATTCATCCTAGACCTACACCTACAGTAATTGGAAACTTGAATGTTAATTCAGGTACTTTTGTCACCTATTACACAAATAATGTAAATGGAAATTTATATTCTTGGAGTGTCATTGGAGGCGATGTAGAAAGCGGACAAGGAACCGCTTCGATTGTTGTGCATTGGGGTAGTTGTGTGAATTGCACTTTAGGATCTATTACGGTATTAGAGACAACGCCGTATGGTTGTACGGCTTCATCTACTATTAATGTTTCGATTAATATCTTCCCTGGGGTACAAAAACTTTCAGGACAATTAACCTATGATAACATTTATGACACACCATTAAATGGAGTATCAATTCAATTAATAAAAGACGGTTTTGTCATTGGAACTACTACAACTGGTACAGGAATAGATTTAACAGGAAATCCTGTACTAGGATATTATGTGTTTGATAGCATTCCATACGGGGATTATTCTTTGCATGTTAGTTCCACCAAACCATGGGGAGGTATAACGGCAATTGATGCTTTGTTAATTAAACTTCATGCCATTGGAAATATTAGTTTGGTAGATCTGCCATTAGTTGCTGCTGATGTTAATGCGTCCTCCACTATCAATGCAACTGATGCATTGCTTGTTCAATTGCGCATTGTTGGCTTAGTAAACCAATGGGGTGCAGGTGATTGGAAGTTTAACAACAGTTCATTTACTTTTAGTGCAACCAACACTACTTACAACTTTAAAGCGATTTGTGTTGGAGATGTCAACAAATCATATATGCCAACGGGTCTAAAGCATCATGTATCAACCAATGATGGAGTCATGGATATTCAACCAAATACACCCTTTACCTATACGATAAAATGCAATTCATCTGCTAACTTGGGTGCTATGACATTGTTTATGAATTATGATAATAGCCTATTTGAAATCCAAAAAGTAAATGATGTTCTTGATGGTATGCAATACAAAATAGAGAACGGACAAATTGCATTTGCTTGGGCAAGTTTACAAGCAAGGAACGTCAATATAGGAGATACGATTATTTCTCTTCAAATGAAAGCCATAAGTGCAATTAGTCAGCCAACTGCAATTTTCAATTATGGTGTTAACAGTGAGTTTGGAGATGAAAGTGCTATGGTTGTAAATAATTTTGAGCTAAAAATGGCTGATGTTCAATCTGTAAATAATGATGATGCGTTTGCCGTGAATAGCTATCCGAATCCTGCTGAAGATATTACAAATATAGTATATAATTTGCCAGAAAATGGTAAGGTTAAAATTACGATTACAAATATCCTTGGTCAGCCTGTAAGTACGCTGCTTGATGAAGAGCAATCAAAAGGAACTCATAAAATTGTTGTGAATGCTGCTCAATTGAGTTTGTCAACCGGAGTTTATATGTATCAAGTTGAAGTTAACGGAACAACAACACATTACATTAAGATAAATAGAATTGTTTTTGAACGTTAATCAATTTTATTCATTGTTGTCTGCTAACTATTAAAAGAAAAAGGAAGTCATAATGACTTCCTTTTTCTTTTAATAGTCATGGTTCATCTTGGGAGTGTCACAGTCAATCTTGTGTATATCACAGTCTTCGAGCATGTGTCACTGTTTTTCTTGAAATTGACATGCTTGTTTTAGTCATGGCACGGCTTGGAGCCGTACTACGACTTGATGGCAATGATACACATTAGCCTAAAAGGAAAGAGGAAGCAGAGGTTGGAAGCTTTGGCGAACTCAGCCTCAAACCAATGGGGACCAATTCTTCCTGACTTCTGACGTTTAGTGCGGTAGAATTCCCCATTTTTTCCTAACTTGCGACATTTTGTAGGGAAAAAATCTTGCATTTATCTCATTAAAAAGTTTAAGGTTCCTGAGAATTTTATAAATGAAATTTAAAATAATTAAATTGCTTTCATGCGATTTTCAAGCAGTTAAAATCAATTTCGGGGTAAATATTATTTTGATGTGTTGGCATAGTATTATCTTTGCAGGCAAAAAAGAATATGGCAACAAAAGATTTACATGAGGAACTATTAAAATTAATAGCTCCGAAAGA
>CAIWVT010000096.1 GCA_903916135.1 uncultured bacterium | reverse complement strand
ATGTGAAAAGCATTGCCGTTAGCAGAACTTTAATTAACTTTCTTATATTTTTAGGTTTCGACATATTCTAAAAGCAAATATTATAGTGATACGGCATTATACTAATTTGGTTTTGATTAAAATAGAGCATGAAATGGTATTATTTGTATTGTTCGCAAAAACAAAAGTCGGCACAAATGTAATGATTTTACATAGATTACAGAAATATTAGAAATAAAAAATTGCTTATTGCGCAAATAGTGATATACCGATACGGTATTTATAATAGTCCATTCCCGACATTCTCGTTGGTTCGAGTACGGGACAGGTGAGAGTCGAGACAGGGAAATTGAAAATAGCAGCTACACCATTATGCATTTTACCAAATTGGATTTGGCAAAAAATATAGCACGGAAAGAACAAACCCATAGCTGCAATCAGTAGATTGTAACCTTCAGTGAGTTGACTCAAATTTTATTCTGAGAAATAATCAATTCTTATAACGCCTTAAGTTCGTCCATGCGCCACCGTTATGTACATCTGTGAATCCATTGGATTTCAAAATACTTTTAGCCGAAGCACTTCGCGCTCCCGACGCACAACAGGTGATAATGGGCTTATCTTTTCGTATTTTCGAGAAATTATCTCGCAAATTCTGCAAAGGTATATTGATTGAACCTTTGAGATGCCCCGTTTGAAATTCACCTTTTGAGCGAACGTCAACAATGACAGCTCCTTTTTTAATAAGTTCACCCAAGTCTGCTTTTGGTTGTGAACTAAATAATTTTTTTAGAAATGATAACATCGTTTTGATTTTTAATTAGTAATCTTTGGTGGCTTTTAGGCTGTAGGCAACAGTTAAATGCCGCATGTCTATCCAACGATGGCTTTCACCCCAACGCTGGGTGGATTCACCAAATGTTGCTTTACTTTACACAAACTTGCCACATGTACCACCGAATCAACATATTTTTCGGGGAAATCTTTTGGCAAATTCACGATAATTGTGATTTCCGTTGCCATTCCTTTTGCGTCGAAGGTATGTGTTTGTGTAAGGCTGATGCCTTCGGTTGGGATGTTGCGATTGTCGCAAAATCCTTTCACATAGATGCCTGCGCAAGTTGCCATAGAGGCGAGGAAAAGCTCAAACGGACTCACCGCGCTATCGTCGCCGCCGCCATTTACAGGTTGGTCGGTCTTCACTACATGATTTCCGACCTGAGCATTCACTTTTTTGTTCCCATCGAAGGTTACTTTTATATCCATTTTTATGATTTTTTATTTTGTATATATATAGGTATATGAAATTCTCGCATCGAATTTCAAAATTTCGTTATCGTAGCAAAGGTACGCAATATTTATGAATTGTTGTAAAAAAACAGCGCTATCGGTCGGTAGATGGCATGTGCGAATTTCGAGAAAGCGAACAGCAGCACCAACTCCATCGAGATAATCGTGTGAATGACAAACACAATATGATTGACAATCGTATCCGCATCTATGAAGACCGCTACTTCTAACCAAAAACCCGTTATGCCTGCTATCCAAAGAAAAAACAATAGCATCTGATCTGCTAAGGTGGTTTGTTGGTAGGTGCGCGTTATCTTTTTTCTCCTATAGATGATTGCCATAGATGCGCCATACACCAGCAAAATCCCTGCGATGGTTCCCAACAACCTGCTTGGCAACCAATAGGTTGTGGCAGGATCTTTGAATGCAAAATCCAAAGCGGTGCCAATCAACAAACCGATGAAGCCCCACATTATCGCCCAATGCACTGCCCATGGGCGCATCATCAAAGGTTTCTTCAACCAAAAGGAATCTTCTTCCTCGTCGCAGACTCTATACCGTTTCATCATAGCCATTTCTGCTATCACCGCCGACAAAGCTTTAAAGAACGACGTCTTGGTTTTGCTTTCCTTCGGAGCTATTTTCCGCAATTTAAAAATCATCGCAAGCATACCCCATACCATAGACAAAGCTGTGAAGCTGAAAATAATAAGACCCATAGTATGTATGATTTCATAGGGTAGATATTTGAAAATCCAGCGTGCCACTTCCATTTCAGGTTTCATGGTAAACAAAAAGAAACCCAACACCATGGCGAGCAGCAAGGTGATGACGATGGACAAAGGATTACTTTTAAAAATAAGTTTCGTCAGACCTGTTGGCTCATAACCCGCTATGGCATAGCGCCGCATGGCTGCCATATATTCCCCGGGCGCTGCCTGTCGCGGGCAATTCACCGAACAATCGCCGCAAGCGTAACACAACCACAGCTCCTTGCTTTGGAGTATTTCGTCTTTTTGTCCCAATATTCCTTTGCGGATAAAGATGCGCGGGAAGTTTGCATTTTTCTCCGTCAGATTGCAAATCGCCGTACAGGTACCACAATTGAAACACGCCTTAAAATCTTTCGCTCCGTATTGAATTATTTCGTTTGCGAATTCAGGATTAACTATTGCCATGAGATTAGTTTTTTCGTTTATAAAAATAAGAAGCTTCTTTTTCGTCCATACCGTCCGCCATCACAACATTATATTTATTCATCGTCATGACATGATAGGTAACGATATCGGTATCCACCGAAATTTCTTCCGCAATTTGGGGGATATTCTTTTTGCCGCCGTCAATGGATTGCAGGATGTTTTTCCATATCTGTGGGAACTCCTTCATCTTCAAAGTTTCGTTCTCCGCCTCTTCATGCGACTCGGTTTCATTATCCGTAAGGGTGACTTCTTGCATGAAGCCATCAATCAAGGATTCTATTTCCATGTCGGTGTATTGTGCGATTTCGATTGCATTGGTTTTGCATACAGGGGCGCAGATGCCGCAGCCCGTGCAGATGGCTTCGTTCACTCGTGCGATATGTTTGTCGCCCTCTTCAACTTCTTTGATGGCGGTATATTCGCACACCTCGGCGCATTTGCCACACCACACACACAAATCGTTGTTCACGCGGGCGATAATCGGGTCGAGCGACACGGTACCGCCTTTTAATAAGGCATTTATCTTAGCAGCAGCAGAAAGAGAAGATTGCACGGACTCGCTGATGTTTTTAGGTCCCTGACACGCGCCACCGATGTAAACGCCTTTGATGACGGTTTCAACGGGTTTGAGTTTGGGATGTATCTCGTTAAAAAACTTGTCGTTGCCTATGGGGATTTTAAACTTCTCCGAGATGAGTTTGCTGTCGTCGCGCGCCACCATACCCGTCACCAAGACCAACATATCGGCTTCCACTTCCAATTCTTTTTTCGATGTCAGGAAATCTTTCACCTTTATCAGGATAGACTTGGCGCCTTGCGAAACCACAGGCGGTTCTTTTTCGTCGTAGCGTATATAAATATCGCCTTGTTTCGACGATTTTTCATACAGTATCTCCTGTTTACCGTATGTCCTGATATCTCTGAAAAGATGATAAGCGGTTATGTTCTTATAGTTTTCGTTTAGCTGTATGGAGGTATAAATGGCTGAGGTGCAACACTGCCGCGAGCAATATTTGTTTTCGCCTTTCGCTTGTCGGTTGCCCACACAATAGATGAACGCCACGCTTTTAATCGCTTTGTTGTTGAAAACCAATTTGTCGGGATGCAATGCCATCAATTTGTTGAACTCGGGGAGAGTTACGACATTGGGAACGGTTTTAAAGCCAAACTCTCCTTCTTTGGGTTGATAGGAATCGAAACCTGTAGTAACCAAAACGGAACCTGCATGCAAAGAAAGTACAGCATCTTGTTGCTTAAAATCAAAACATGAGGCGTATTTGGCAATAAATTCGTCTGCATCGCGCAAAGCTTCCACATCCACGACGGGCACATCGGGGCATGCTTCATCATAGTTCTTATAAATGGCTTTCCTTTTCTTGAAACCAAAACTGAACTCATCGTCAACGGAAATTGGGCAATCGTTCATGGCGGCTTTAAGCATCGTGGGGTTGGCATTGCTCTGAATATAACGTGGTTTGATGTTGATATCCACGTGGAAGTTTCCCAAACTGCCGGTCACTTTTTCGATAGTAGCGCCTGTGAACAGGGTGATATTATTATAGCTTTTCACTTGCGCGAATAAGTTGGCAATGATGTCTTTTCCCTTTTGCCCCGACATAAAAAGCTTTTCGCTTTGCGCGATACGTCCGCCGACAAAATAATCTTTTTCCACAAGATATACGTCATTGCCCAGGCGAGCGAGGTCAATGGCGGCTTTCATTCCTGCTACACCTGCGCCCACCACCAAAACGGCTCGCTTTACTTGTATCTCTATATTATCTAAAGATTCGGAGTGCGAAACTCTATTGATACCCGCCCGAATCAAACCTGCAGCTTTCAAGGTTGCATCCTTAGGTTTGTCGGAATGGGGCCATGAACATTGCTCGCGGATATTTACTTGCACATAATTTGTTGGGTTGATGCCTGCTCTGCTTGCTACATTTTTAAAGGTATGCAGATGGAGTTTCGGAGAACAGGAAGCAACCACGATGGCATCGAGATTGTTTTCTTTTATATCGTTCACCATTGCCTTTTGATTTGAATCGGCACAAGCAAACATCACATCTTTCGAAATTATCACATTTTCTTCGGCGAAAAACATCTTGCTGAGTTCCTCCACATCAACGTAATCGGAAATATTTCCACCACAGTGACAAATATATACGCCTATTTTTTCTTTCATAGTATTTACTTTTGAACTATATCAAATGAACATCAAAATTTATTGCATTATTTTTTTCCTATCAGATATCCTGCCACTTCGGATGCCGCGCAGCCTGCGGATAAAATAGAATCGGGTATGTCTTTCGGACCCGAAGCTGCCCCTGCCACAAAAACACCTTCAATACTTGTGAAAGCAGGATTGATGAGCTCGTCGGTTTGTTTCACGAAATCATATTCATCCAAGGCGAGGGTCTCGTTCTTAAACATTTGCGCGATGTCTTTGTTGGGAAGCATGCCCACGGATAAAACAACCAAGTCGTGTTTTGCTTCCTTCACGGTTCCTGTGTTGACATCTTCGTAGCGTAATATCAAATCGCCACTTTGTGTGTCTTTTTCGCGAATCTTAGCCACTTTTCCCTTCACAAAGCTAACGCCCATGGACTTCGATTGTTGAAAAAATTCTTCGTAGCCCTTGCCAAATGCACGTATATCCATATAATAGATGGTGATGTCAGCCATTGGCAAAGCTCCCATCAGCAGTTGCGCCTGTTTGATGGAATACATGCAACATATTTGGGAACAAATTGGATTGTTGCTGCACTCTACGCTACAAGCGCGGTTCTCAATCGCAGAATCACGCGAGCCTGTGCAAAGTACGTAAGCAATATTGTCGGGAGATTTGCCGTCGCCGGGACGTAAGACATTGTTATACGGACGTGTAGGCGCAATTAAGCGGTCCATTTGCATGGAATCAATCACATTGGCATACTTCGTGTAGCCATATTCAGGCTTTCCGTCAGGCGGGAAAAGCTTATAACCTGTTGTAACCACCACCGACTTCACTGTGGTTTGAATTAATTCTTTCTTTTGGGAGAAATCTATAGCATTAGCAGGGCAAATTGATACGCATTGATGACATTCGCGGCAATTGCTGCAATCTAAACAACGCAAGGTTGCAGCTTTCACTTCTTCTTCGGTGTAAGTCATCTCCACTTCGTTGAAATCTTTAATCCGTTCTGAAACGGATCTGATTTTGCACTCGACAGTATGAATCTTTTCATGGGCATGCTTTTCCAAGATTGCTTTTTTGTCAATGGCAGGTAACTTATCGCCAAACTCAAAGTCTTCGAGTATTTCGTTATTCAGAAATTTATGGATATAAAATGCGGCTTTCTTACCTTGTCCTGCGGCTTCGATAATGGTGGAAGCACCCGTAACAGTATCGCCCCCGGCAAATATCAATGGGATGGACGTTTGCAAGGTCTTATCATTCACTTTTATGGTGCCGTTCTTTTTCAACTCAAGGATGTTGGCAAACACGTCCGTTGATGGTTGCAGTCCAATAGCTTCAATCACAAAATCAACAGCTTCTAAGTATTCTGTGCCATCTATGGGGATAGGCATGCGACGTCCGCTCTCGTCTGCTTGTTCCAGTTTCATCTTTATCAACTGAACTTGGTTTAGTTTTCCATTCAACCCCACAAATTTCACGGGATTCCTTAGGACTAAGATGTCCACGCCTTCCTCTTCGGCTTCTTGAATCTCAGGAGCAAAACATGGCATTTCATCTCTGCCGCGACGATAGATAACCGTTACTTTTTCGGCTCCCAATCGCAAAGCAGTCCGTGCGGCATCTATAGCTGTATTGCCGCCTCCAATAACCATGACTTTTTTTCCTCTAAGGTCTTTCTTGTCGCCGATATTTGCATTCCGCAAAAAATCAAGACACGACACGATACCCTCAAGCTCTGCCCCTTCCACATTGAGTTTGGGCGTCTCATGCGTACCAACGGCAATAAAAATACTATCGAAGCCTTGTTCTTTCAGGGCTATTAAATTATCTATCTTTTTGTTCACTTCAATTTCGACGCCCAAGGCAGTAATATTGGCTACATCTCTGTCAACAATATCTTTGGGGAGTCTATATTCGGGCAGGGTGAGCTTCAACATCCCCCCTGCTTCGGGAGCTGCTTCAAAAACTTTCACCGAATGACCTTTTAGCGCCAAATGATAAGCAGCCGTGAGCCCCGCAGGACCTGAACCAACTACGGCTACGCGTTTTCCTGTTTTTGTTTTTATTTCGATGACAGGCGCTTCGGGATATTTTTCATAATAATAATCGGCGAAAAAGCGCTTTGTCTTTCTGATGTCCACGGATGTATCTAAACCAGACCGCGTGCAAGCATTTTGGCATGGCGCATAACAAGCCCTGCCCAAGCTTCCCGGTATCGGAATATCTTCAAGATGCAGTTTCATGGCATCTTCGTATTGACCGTTTCGGACGAGTGAAATATATCCGTAAGGTTTCACACCACCCGGGCATTCGTTGATACAAGGTGCGGAAGTATCCTGTCTGTCAATGGTTGCAATACGGGGGTTTGCCAAACTAAAAGGAATGTAAGCCACCTTCCGACCTGCCAAATTGCAGTTATACTCATCCGGACGTACTTCCGGACAAATCACTTCACATTCCTGACAGCCCGTGCACGATTCAGGAATAACATAGCGCGGTTTTTTTATTATATCCACCGTAAAATCCGATCCCATCTTGTTGATTCCCCCAATTTCGCTATTCAACAGCAAAGTGATATTGGGATGACGGGCAGTTTCAGACATTTTCGGCGTGGTGATGCATGCTGCACAATCGAGTGTTGGAAAAACTTTGCTCAACTGTATCATTTTACCGCCGATAGAAAGTCCTTTATCCACAAGGAGTACTTTATGATTCATATCCGCAAGGTTCAGCGCGGCTTCTTGTCCGGCTATTCCCCCACCGATAATTAAGGCATCAAATATTTTATCTTTCTGATTCATCATTGATTTCTTTACATGTTACGGCACGAGACTTTTCTCTGCACTTATACTGCCCAATTCCGATAATATCCTACTAAAATTCTCCATATGATTCACGAACGGCTCGGCACACACAGAACATATCGCTGCCATACGGATGCGCTTCGGACTTATATTATTCTCTTTCATCAACACCTGCGATTCCACAATAATAGTATTAGTATGCTCAGCACATTTCGGACTGTAAGAACATTCATGCCCGTCGGCAGCAATAAATACGCCATCAAATCCTTGTTGAAAAGCATGCATTATCCATCTCGCTTTGATGCCCGATGAACATGGCAGGCTAATCACATAAACTGCCGGCGAATAATGTAACTTTCGAAGTCCGGCTTGATCAATTCCCGGGTCGGAAATCTTATCGGTAGAGAAAACCAATATTTTTGGTATGAAATTTTCTTTTGACATTAGATTGGTATTGATGTTTATATTAAATTCGTAACTTCTAAATTCAAATTAGTAATGGTCAGAAATAAAAAGTACAGACAAAGCGCACGCTATAGTAGCATTAAAAATACTACGTAACATGTATGATTTATTGTGCGGATTTCCTTTACAAATAACTTCCGACCAAGATGTTATGCTATGCTTTTTTTAAGAACAATCTTGTGTAGCTATCTTCCTCAACGATGCCAAGAAAATCATGTTCCATTTTCTCGCACCAACGCGGGATGTCATGTTTTGTTCCTTCGTCTGAGGACAAGATTTCCATAATTTCACCGGATTCGATATCGCCTATAGCTTTTTTCGCCGCCAACAACGGACCCGGACATGCGGTGCCTCTTGCATCAACAATTTGGTTGGCTGTTATGTTTCTTAATTCTTCTGAATTCATTTCTTTTATCTCCTATTTTTTTAAATAAATAATTGCACTTTACTTTCGGATGCGTCGGCTAAAAATGTCGCTACTCCACAGATATTCATGTGAGGATAATCCATCATTTCTTCCTTTTTAAATCCCATCAAATCCATTGACATTTCACAGATGTTGATTTCTACGCCAAGTTCTCCGGCGATTTTAAACATTTCGTCTAAGGAAGCCACATTTTTCTTTTTCATTAAACCTTTCATCATTGCCGAACCCATACCCATCATGTGCATTTTTGATAGTTTAAGTTTGTTTTTTCCTTTTGGCAACATCATGCCAAACATTTTACTGATAAGGTTTTTTCCTGATACTTTTTTCTGCGGATCGCGTAAGGCTGCTGTTGCCCAAAAGGTGAAAAAGAGTTTCACTTTCATGTCATAAGCCACTGCGCCTGTAGATATTATCATTGCTGCTAATATCTTGTCGAGATCGCCTGAAAAGACTACCATAGACAATTGATCTTTGGTTCCTTTTTCAAGTTTACCAACTTTCTTTTGTAATTCTGCGATTTGATTTTCGATATCTATGCTCATATTATTAATTATTTTGTGAATTGCAAAAATAGATATTATTATAACTCTGTATGATTTTTTTTTGTGAGGTTTGACACTAGATTATGTGATATTAATCACACTTTATACTATCTTTGTACTCGTAATATTAATACAAAGAGCTAATCAATGGAAAATCACAACTGTATAAATTGTTCGTTCAAATCTTCTGCGGCTAAAACTTTAAGTAAAGAAGAATTTAAAGTTATAGAAAATAACAGTGCTTTAGTTTTTTTCAAAAAAGGGGATATCATTTTCAAACAAGGCGCACTATCCACCAATGTAGCATATCTGAGAACCGGTATTGTAAAAATTCATAAGCGTGGACCTTCTCGTGAAAAAATCTTACGAATTTCTAAATCACCATCTTACTTTGGAATACCCACAACTTTTGGCAACAAAATCAATCAATATTCTGCTACAGCCTTAGAAGATTCCTCAGTTTGTTTTATTGATAGTAATTTATTCCAGAATTTTATTTTTAAAAACGGCGAATTTGCATACAAGCTTATTGTTGAATTATGCGAAAACGAATTGAATGATTATGAACGATATGCTAACCAATCACAAAAGCAGGTTCCAGGCATAGTTGCCGAAACATTAATTTGCATGGCGGATAAAATCTTTAATACTGACCGTTTCAATTTTCCTTTAACACAAAGTGAATTAGCCGATCTTGTTGGCACATCACGAGAAAGCATCAGCAGAGTATTGTCTGATTTCAGCAGTAATAAAATCATTGAATTCAATGGAAAAGAAATCCATATTCTGAAGCGAGATATTTTAGAGCAGATTAGCGAAAAAGGATAATCCTATGAAATTTTAGAAAACTCTTTTACAATTTCCTCATAGCTTTTTATGGGTTGATCTCAATAAAATTTATTTTTGTGTGAGTATTTGAATATTTTTTCTATTTTTGCTGAAATTTTAATTCATTTAATAATAAAAATATTGTAACATGCAAGAAGAAACAACTATCCGCATTGCGGACACAAGTTCGAACCCTGCTCCATTAGGATTAGCAGCGTTTGGAATGACAACCATCTTATTAAACATCCATAATGCGGGCTTTTTCGCAATGGACACCATGATATTTGCAATGGGTATTTTCTATGGAGGTATTGCCCAAGTTATTGCAGGGATTATGGAATCTAAGAAAAAGAACACCTTTGGATTCACCGCTTTCATTTCCTACGGATTCTTTTGGATAGCTTTGGTAGGTTTGATGGTGATGCCAAAACTTGGCTGGGGCGATGCTCCATCAAAAGCAAGTATGGTATCGTTTTTGGGTGTGTGGTGTCTTTTCTCTATGTTTATGCTCATTGCTACCTTTAAATTAAACCGCGCTTTGCAAATCGTTTTTGCTTTATTAGTATTGCTGTTTATTTTGTTGATATGTGCAAATATTACGGGCAGCGACACCATTCATAAATTGGCAGGTTTTGAAGGTATTGTTTGTGGATTATCCGCATTATACGCTTCCATGGCGCAAGTGATTAACGAATTATTTGGCAAAACAGTGATGCCGATTGGGGCAAGGAAATAGAATACTCTTACTTAAAATTCATTTATTTTGAACACCGACATCAAGCGATAGTTTCTTCTTCGGTGATGTTGCGAGGGTTAATCACTGTGTTGCGTCCTAAAAGGAAACCGCAAGTGCCCATAAATATATCCACCGACATGGTGAGTAAACGAGTGGCAATAGGGACAATAATAGCAACATCTTTCTGCTTGGTAACTCCCGAAATGATGAAAAACATTAAGCTTTCGCGCACACCTAAGCCCCCAGGCATTATCAGCACGGCAAACCCCACCACATCAGCCACTAAAAGAGAACCTACCAAAACTGTCATCAATTTGACATCTATGTCTAATCCGATGGCGATGCACAACACATATCCTCCAATGCAAAAAAACACATTGCCAAAAAGGTAGAGCAATTGTGTGATGAATATTTTTTTCAAGGAAATCTTCACATACGAAATTTCTTTTTTCATCATCTTGTTAGCAAGGCGGATGAAGAAGTTTAAGATGGGGGTATGAAATAAAATAAATGCTACATACGCCAACAGTACTACACCAATATAAAGAATGGCACCTGTTTTTGAAATCTTATTGAGCGTTGAAACCAACATGATGGTACCTACGGCTGATGCTGCCAATAGTGTTGATATGGTGGCAACCACATTTACAAACAATACATTGGATTTGGAATAGCCTTTTTTGGATAGCCAATACATCTGAACGGCATAGGGCCATACTTTGCCCGGAAGGTATTTAGCAAGCTGGGTGGTGTTGACTATGGCGATACTTTCTTTAATGGAAATCCGCTTCAAGCTGCGATGATAGGAGTTGATCAGATAGCGCCATGTGAGTGTGTTTACAATATACGCCAAAATAATAAACAGCACAGAAACACAGAGGAAGGGACCATTAAGCCTCAGCTCCATGTTTTGTATGCCTTGCCAGTTTTTATGGAATTCGGTGATGAAAAAATACACAGCCGCAGCAATAACCAAAATGGAAATAAGAAGTTTACTGTTTTTTTTGAGCCATTTAATCATAAACAAACGCTAGTTATTTGAAGTGTTGTGGTGTTGAGTTGTTATTATTTATGGTGCAAAAGTACTAATTTTAAATAGTATAATCATAGTTTTGGTGATTTTTTTTACATATTCGTAGAACTTACTTCAAAATGTCTTGCAAAGCATCTATAACATCTTGCACATCTTCATCACTAAGTTTAGGCGAAATCGGCAGGCTTATGGTTTCCAATCCGTATTTAATGGCATGGGGATAATCAGATTCAAGATAATGATAGGTGTCGCGATAATAAGGATGCTGAGGTATTGCCACATAATGGACTCCGCAGCCGATGTTGCGGCTTTGCATTTCGTTCAAGAAATCTTCGCGGGAAATGCCACAAAGGTTTTTGTCAATACGGATGGTGTATAAATGATAGGCGTTTTTGGTGTGCGGCTCATCCGGGTAAGGCGTTGTGATGGGCAGGGTTTTGAAAGCTGTTTGGTAGGTATTCCAAATGTGTTGGCGTTTTTCATGATACAGCTTGATGCGCTTGAGTTGATGGATGCCAAAAGCAGCTTGCAAATCCATCATATTATATTTGAAGCCGGCTTCCACCACAAAATAATGTTTGTAGCCCGCATCCGAAAAACGACTCCAAGCATCTTGTGTCAGTCCATGCAAAGCAAGTGTTTTGATGCGTGCAATCAAGGCTTCGTTGTTGCTAATGACCATGCCTCCTTCGCCTGTGGTGATGTTTTTGGTGGCATAGAAACTAAAACAACCAAAATCGCCAATGGTTCCGACGGGCTGTTGATGATATTCGGATTCGATGGCGTGGGCACAATCTTCAATCACATACAAATGGTGCTGTCGAGCCAGTTGCATGATAGCATCCATGTTGCACGGGCGTCCGGCAAAATGAACCACAAGGATGGCTTTGGTTTTCGGAGTGATTTTCTTGCGGATTTCTTCCACATCTATGTTCAGGGTTTCGGGTTTGATGTCGGCAAGCACTGGCACAGCACCCGCATGGATGATGGCATTGACGGTGGCGCAAAAGGTCATGGCGGTGGTGATGATTTCGTCGCCGCGATGGATGTCTAATGCTAAACACGACAAATGCAATGCCGCAGTGCAGGAGTTGACAGCAGCAGCATAGTTCACCTTTTTGTAAGCAGCGAAATCGTGTTCAAATTGCGCCACTTTTTCGCCTGTGCCCAGCCATGATTTGCGGACTGAATCCAAAAACTCATCTATTTCTGCTTGCTCGATGAGGGGTTGTCCGAAAACTAGGAACGTATTTCTCATGTGGTTATTTATTGGTTATAATGGTGAACTAGCAAGGGGTTCATTGCTTTTATTCCTACGTTTGTTTTTTATTACTATGAACGTATCATACAGAAACAAAAGAACGATTAATGAAAATGTAACCCAATAGCCCCATAAAACATCACAGACAAAAGTGGGTGTTCTTGAAAAAAACATGAAAGCTAAAGCTAAAAAATCAAGGATAATTAGGGTTAGAGAGGCATGTCTGTCTATAAACTTGATAAGCAAGCCAATCAGGAGCATTAAAAATGAAATCAATATTGCATAGAAGGCGATATAATAAACGGAATTAATTACCTCGCCCAAACCTGTAAACGTGTCGGGTTTTGGAGTCAGAATTGGTCGTAGAAAAGGATAGTTATCCGATATAACTTCTGATAATCGTTGTTCTTTAGGATTTTCTTTTTCTGGTGGTGCATCAGCAATGATTTTTGATAATTCATCTGGTAAAGCCGCTTTCGGTTCAACGACTGAATCGTGTTGTAGCGAATCTTTTAAAGATATTTTATCCGTGAAAGCACCCAATCCGGTTTTTTGAATTGCATCAATGGAATCTTGTTTGGCTTTTTCACGCTGGGATTTTTCCTCTTTGGAGGGTCCACAACCCGTATAAAAAAAGGGAAGCAAAAAACATAGCAAAACCAGTATGTGTAATAATTTTGAATAGGTGGTATGTTTCTTCATCTTAAAATGAGTAATTTTTTAGCAAAGATATAAAAATTACTTTATACCAGATGAAAAACAATAGCACATGAGTAAAATTTACAAGGAAAGTCGTTATATTGTATGATAATCTACATACGGATAACAAAGGAAATAATACCAAAAAACAATCAAATGCGATTTAGTTCTCCAAAGTATCTCATCCTAATCATTCTTCGCGCCCAAGCGGAATATGCTCACTTCGCCAACTATTTCGGTGCTTTCCGTATAGAAAAACAGATAAGGTTTACCTCCCAGTTGTGCATAAGAAAATATCTTTTCTTCGGCTGGTTGCCACTCTATGGGCGTTGCAGAGGCGGGTTCGCCGGTGATATGGT
The DNA here is from genome assembly GCA_903916135.1 of uncultured bacterium. GTDB lineage: Bacteria > Bacteroidota > Bacteroidia > Bacteroidales > CAIWKO01 > CAIWKO01. The sequence goes on along the minus strand of CAIWVT010000096.1, from coordinate 7,021 downwards.
CGCTAGTATAACCATATATAGGCGTAGTGCGATTGTTTTTTATCAACAGAAAAAACGTCATCTCGTCCACCAGTTCAATTTTGGCTCTGATGGTTTCGCCTATGGGCAATGGGAGCAAATATGGACCAGCATTGTTGCCATCTTGAGGATGATGATGCGACGGATTCAATAAAGATTGATTGAAAAATGCCGCTGCTTTTTCAGGCTCATCAATATATTCTATCGCAAGCGTATGTATGTTGATCGTGATTTGCTTTTCCAATTTGGCGCGCAATTCATCAGTAGTAAGGATGAAATCCTTCACATCTTCTTTTTTACCCAATTGTAAATTGCGTATGTTTTCATAGATGGTAGAATAGCCTTGCAATTTGGTAACAAAAGCAGGTTGAAACGAAGTGGAATGAGCTGTTACGGCTGATTTCAAGCGACTCAATAACGTTTCAATGGTCGTTTTGTTCGCAATAGAGTATTCATTCAATCCTTTTGGAAAAAACTCTATGTAGGTTTCGGTGCTAGGACCAAACTGGCTGCCAATAGTTTTTTCATTCACTGTCATATCGGCTTTAAAATCTACAAAAAAAGTGTCAACTGTGCCGGTTTTGCCTTTTTTAACGCCTTTAGTAAAATCTTCCGTATTTAATTCGTTGGTCCAAGTTTGGAGGGCAGCACTCGTGGCGGCTAACATATCATCATATTGCCCCGCGGTGTTGTAGTGGATTATTCTAACTTCATGGTCTTTGCCATAAGTTTTATAATGTAAGTCGCTGGCTGGCTTTCCTATTCTAAAAATATTGCCAAAGAAAAGTATTATTTTTTTCATATAAAAAAAGGTTTTTTGGTTTGCAGTATATATAACGTACAATCACACTAAATAACTTGGTAAAAATAAAAAAAAATCTCCACATAGCTTTTTTCTATTTCCTGTGGAACGAAATATTGTTTTTTATGTATGTATGATTTCTACAATGAAACATAAACTATCATTTTATTGATGTCCGATTTCTCCAATGAAGCAAATAATTGTTTTTTATAGATGTCCGATTTCTCCAATGAAGCAAATTATTTAATTATATAGATGTCCTATTTCTCCAACGAAGCAAATTATATAATTTTATTGATGTCCGATTTCTCCAACGAAGCAAATTATATAATTATATAGATGTCCGATTTCTCCGATGAAGCAAATTATATAATCTTATTGATGTCCGATTTCTCCGATGAAGCAAATTATATAATCTTATTGGTGTCCGATTTTTCCAATGAAGCAAATTATGTTTTTTTATTGATTTTCGATTTCTCACATCATAAAAATGTTATTTTTAAATAATTCATAGATTTCGAAGATGGCACAAAACCTATTTTTATTTAACCTATAGATTTCGCAAATGGCGCGCCGTAGGGACATGCCATGGCGTGTTCTTATCCTTTTATTTGTAATAAAAAAATATCAACCGATATATGGATTTATTTTTGTACTTTTGTTGCTGAAATTATGAAGTTAAATCAATGAATACGTTTAGCAAAATAATATTTGAAACATAGCAGGACTATTAAGTTTTTAAAAGTAAAAATTATGAAACGATTATTTTTTCTGATGCTTGTTGTTTATTCTTATGGCGTATCGGCACAGTTGCCGAACTTGAAATGGTTGCAAAGTGCTCACATGGATGTGAGAAGTATGACAACGGATGCCGATGACAATCTTTATGTGGCGGGTGATCTTGAAGGCACTTGTGTGATGGGAAATGACACTTTGGTGTCAAAGAGGATTGATGTAGTGATTGTTAAATATGATACTGCAGGCAATATCTTATGGTACAAGCAAATTGGAGGCATAGATCTCGATAATGCTGTGGACATAAAATTAGATAAAAATAATAATGTTTATCTATCATTTCTATTTGATTTCACCACTACCATAGAAGGTGATTCTATACCTTATGTTTATGAGTATGGTCATCGCCCCATCATCATAAAATATTCCACTGACGGTGAATTCCAATGGTGGAAGATTCCGGCATATAATAATTTTGGTTGTTTTCATCCCCGTATGTTTCGAATTGACCAAGCCGACAATTTGATAATTGCCGATGATATTTATCCCATGGGCAACATCGGTATTGTATTATATGGTGATAGCACCGTTGCTGATACTCTTGGCTGGTATCATATTTCAAAATACAATTCGGATGGAGTTTTTCAATGGATGCGAACTTACAATAATGAAATTAAACAAATTGTAACTGATAGGTCAAATAACATATTGTTTATTCAGAAAACAGATACGAATTCGGTTTTTGATTTCAAAAAGCTTTCGCCGGATGGCAGTTTGCTTTGGAGTAGAAGAATTAATATTGATGTGATTGGTTTGGATAGCTATTATGAACGTTGGCTACCACTATTAGCGGTTGACCGATTTAAAAATATATATTTAGCTACGCACTATGATACCGTTACACTAGGAAGTCAAACATTTTTTTCACGAGGCGGTTACGATATTTTGCTTATAAAATATGATTCCTTGGGAAATTTTATTTGGGGAAAATCCATGGGAGGACCGTATGCTGATGCGCCTACATCACTCTTTGTTGTTGATGACAAAATATTGCTGACAGGTTCTTTTCGTTCGAGAATTTATTTTTCTCATGACAGTATTATTGGATTTGGTGCAACAAGCTATTTTAGCAAAGAAGGAGGATTTATTGTTGAATACGACCTCAATGCTCAAAATGAATTTGTCAAGAAAATCTATGCTAAACGTGGCTGTAAAGCTGTTTTAGTAACAATGGGTAAGTCCATCTATTTGTATGGATCTGCAACAGATTCTACTTATTTTGATGATTATTTATGGGAGGCAGTGCCACCGGCAACAGGTATTTCCTACTTAGCCCGTTTCTACAACGACCCGCCTCTTCCCGAAATCCCTATAGAAAATTATCTTATTTATCCCAACCCAACTATTGGAACGATACATTTTGATTTCAATTCGACTTATGGCAATGTGAATCTTCAAATATATAACCTACAGGGAGCTTTAGTAAAAACCTATACACTCCAAAACCGCCGCAATAGTATTGACCTTAGTTTTTTAGCCAATGGAATGTATTTTGTGAAAATCATTAGCGATGATGGTGTCAAATGTGCAAAATTCGAGAAGATATAGAACGAAACTCCAATATTGATTGATATTGGGCACCTGTAGGGACATGCCATGGCATATCCCAACAACATGGCATGTCCCAACAATTCTATATTTTCTTCGTGTTTCTCCATGTCCTTACGTTGGGCGAATGTCCGTTCGGCTTAGTCTATGTCTATGTCTAAGATATTCTTATAGGATTTGCCTATCTCACTGATTAACTAATTGACCATAACCATTCAACAATCTAACAATCCAACAATAAAACAATCAACAATAAAACAATCCAACAATAAAACAATCTAACAATAAAACAATCCAACAATCAACTGTCCGAAGTTTGCAACTTCACACCCATTTTTCATTTTTCATTTTTAATTTTTCATTCTTTTCACTGTATCGCTTTCCTCGCTTTCAATATATATTTCGCAGTATCCAAAGGGCTGATACCTTTAAATGGACGTATCACACCTTTATCATCATCGCAAGGCTGATAAGAATTGAAGCGGGTAGTGATTTTTGCTTTTCCTCCCGAACGGGAACTTAGTTTTACGGCATACTCAATGGAAGTAGCCACAGGCAACAAACCTGTCAGCACGAATTTACCATTATCAAGAAGCGGCGGATTGAAACTACCGCGCATTTGAGTAATATCACTCGCCACCTTGCCCAAAAGTTCTTCGGCAGCCGTGATGCGAAACGCATTGACAGGCTCTAATAAAGTGGTGCCGCTGTTGACCAAGCCATCCATGATGCCCATAGGCGTTGCCACAACAAAATCGCCCGGACGAGAGTGCATCACATGGTCTTCGCCTTCCATCAACGTAATCTTGATGTCGGTTACTTCCCATCCTTTTATGCCTTGCTGAAGTGCTGTTGGTATGGTTCGTTCCACTTCATGTTGATATTTCTGCTGCACACTGTTCACACCCACCTTGCTTTGGTATTCCACGCCACTGCCTAATTCGCCTGGCTCTATCAAAAACTTCATAATAGCCCAGCAAGGTTTGGGCATCCAATATTGCACAAAACCCTCAGCCATGGTCGAGGGCGTTTCTTTATAGATAACCGTGGGATTGATGAAACTTGCTTGAATAGCAAAACGGTCTGCCAGTATCTTTGCTAATATCTCCATTTGTATCCAACCCATCAACTTCACATTCAACTCCCGTTCTTCCTTCAGCCATTCAAAGCCCAAAGTCGGATCTTCGGTGGATAGTTCGATAAGAGCAGCAGCAAGAGCGGGATACTCTTGATCTTTTTCAGCTTTCACCTGTATGGTCAGCAAAGGTTGATTCAGCACAATATGTCGGCGAATGTCAGGAAGTTCTTCTCCCAAAATATCACCTACTTGCGCATCAGTCAAACCACATAAACCTGCAATATCGCCTGCTTCCACTTTGCCTATATCTTCTGATTTTCCTGCCATTGTCTTCCGAACTTGGGTAACTTTCTGTTCGCTCTGCCGAGGCACATTCTTGATCACTTCCCTGTTGGTGATGCTGCCATTAAATACCTTTACTTGCGCCACTTTTCCCATCATGTTATCATATTCAATAGCATAAACCAAAGCAGAAAGCGTGAGCAGTGGATTGCCTTTAGGCGCCGGAAGATAGGTGGCAATGGCATCCAACAATTCGTGCATACCAATATTGTTTTTAGCTGAACCCATTAATATCGGCACCGAAGTTTTATCACAAACCATCTTTGCCAAAGCCTGCTGAAGCATCTCAAAAGCAATTTCCTTTTCATCAAGAAAAATCTCAAGGATATGCTCGTCATAATTGGCAATAACTTCCATGATTTTTTCATCACAATATTTATGATTAAAGAAAGAATGAAGCTCCACCTGATTGCTGCCTTCTCCTGCAACAGTGTTTAAAACAACACTATTTGCAGTCAACTCTTTGGTGATATCTTTAAGAAGAGTGTCAATATCGGCTCCAACTCTATCAGTTTTGTTGATAAAAATAATCGTAGGAATTTGATTCATTTGCAGAGCTTCCCACAAAGTTTCGGTGTGAGCCTGTATGCCTTCAACGGCAGAAACAACCAATACAGCACCATCAATCATCCGTAAGATACGTTCCACATCTGATGAAAAATCCACATGTCCGGGCGTATCAACTAAATTAATCTTGACATCATGCCACTTTAATAGGGTATGTGAAGACCGTACCGAGATGCCCCTTTCTTTTTCCACCGTCAAATAATCCATCTGAGACGTGCCATTATCAACACTCCCAATCTTCTTCGTTGCACCGGCAAGATACAGAAGATTCTCCGTGATGGTGGTTTTCCCTGCATCAGCATGAGCAAAAATGGCAATATTTCGGATGTTGGCAGTCATAAGTTTTACATAAAATGAAATCGGTGGCAAAGATATAAATTATTAAAATGCTTAACCGCTATTCATTTATTTAATTTGATTCTACATCAGAAAAAAAATCTTCTATTTAAAAATCCTTTAATATCGCTATTGAATTATTTTGTTCTATCTTTGTAAAAAAAAAAAGAAACATGAATGAAGCAGAATTGAAACTAAAAATATTTCGACAACTCAATACATTAGATTCTACTAAACGTGAAGAATTTTATGGTGTGATGCCCGTTCGTATTCCAAAATTATAAACTTTTCCGCACTTTAGGCATTTAATAAAACCTGATTTTGCTGCATAACAAACCCAACCCATGATAAACCCATATTTCAAAATACAATCTTATATCGCCAACTATCTCTGTCTTGAAATCGCCCCGCTCAACAGACCGTATTTGCCCAAAGAACATCCGAATACACGGTATCTTGATTTGTTTAGCGCAAAGGAACTCAAGAAGCATTTTAAAGACGATGTGAATGTTAATAATGATGAGATTGTTGAGGTTCATTATATTCACAAGGGGCAGCCCTATAAAAAGTTGATGAAGGGCACTAAATTCGGATTGATAATAGCTTCTCATGTGGTGGAACATGTGCCGAATTTAATAGGATGGCTGAACGACATCGAATCGGTTCTTCACGATGATGGAATTGTGCAGTTTGCCATTCCCGACAAACGATATTGTTTTGATTTCCGTCGCAGGCTTACCGATATTTCTGATATCATCGGCGCATATCTTGAAGATAGAAAAAAACCGGCTCCCGGAATAGTTTACGAACATTTTTTATATGTGCCGAACGAAATTTGCAACGACCCTATCAAACATCATAATGGTGAGGTTTCGCATGAATTTCATATTACAAAAGAATATCATGAACTTGCTTTGCATTTTGCAAAAGAATCACTTCATAAATATATTGATACACATTGTTGGGTGTGGACTCCCGAAAGTTTTATAAAATTGATGGGCATACTGTACGATAACAAGCTGATAAAATTAAGAGTAATAGAAGAAGAAACAAAGTTTACAGAAGTTAACTCTTATGAGTTTTATATTACGATGAAGAAATAAAGCCAAATAGCATGGTCAAAGCCGAATTAATACACCGACTAAATTCTCTCGAAGATATGTGATGTGCATCTTGTGTATCAACTAAAAAAAGGATGCTGAACCACGATGCTGCTTTCCTTTTTTTTTGCTTATTTATATAGAAAAAGAAATTATTTTGGTTTAAAAAATAATTCACATGATAGAAGTTTTTCCGAAGGGAAATAAAGATATCTTTTCAGAAGTTCAATCCTTTTTTTACAGAGATAATCCTTTATTTTTATCCCTACAAATTAAAATAATCACCAAAAAAGGCGCAAACTGGTCGGTAGTAACTTCAAACTGCACGGTAGTAAATCAAATCTGGTCGGTAGTAACTTCAATCTGGTCGGTAGTAAATCAAATCTGGTCGGTAGTAACTTCAATCTGATCGGTAGTAAATCAAATCTGATCGGT
>CAIWVT010000095.1 GCA_903916135.1 uncultured bacterium | reverse complement strand
ACCTACTCAAATAATGAGAGATAGTAAATTTTGGAAAGAAGGAAAAGTTTATACTTGTACGAATGTTGTTGAATTTGACGGACTTGATAGTGAAATTTATGTTGATGATAATTGGATTTCTGATAGTTTCACTACCATAGTTTGATTTATTACCTATAACGGTTGCGTGTATATTTCAGGTTTGCTTGTACGAACCTTGAATTATGCACAAATGCTGATGCAAACTTGAATATACACGTTGTTAGTAACAGTAGCATACGACAATGTTAATTTGAAACGCTACGCTTTTTATTTTAAATTTTTAAGGAGGGCTTTTTATGAATATTTTGAGTTTATTTGACGGTATAAGTTGTGGACAAATTGCATTAGAACGTGCCAATATTAAAATTGATAAATATTACGCAAGTGAGATTGATGGAAATGCAATTAAGGTTACTAAACACAACTATCCAAACACTATACACATTGGGAGTGTGAATGATATTGATTTTAACAACTACCAAGATATTGATATTTTAATTGGCGGTAGCCCTTGCCAAGACTTATCACGTTGTAATTTAGAGAATAAGGGATTAGAAGGAGAACGGTCTAAATTGTTTTTTAAATACATAGAAGCATTGAAAATTACTAAGCCAAAATATTATGTATTTGAAAATGTTGGAAGTATGACCAATGAAAATATGGAAACTATAAGTGAATATTTTGGACATAAACCAATTTGCATAAACTCAAATTTAGTTTCGCCACAAAGTAGAGAGAGATACTACTGGACAAACATACCAAACGTAATACCACCAATGGATAAAAATATTTTGGTTAAGGATATAATTAAAAAAACTGTACCTGAAAAATATTACTTAAAAATGGATTATGCTTATGTGCCAAAGGAAACAAAACACAATTCAAAAAGTGGGTTGCAATTTGTTTGCGGTATTATTAGTAAAAAGAAATGGCTTGATGATGGGAAAGGAAACTCTCGTAATTTTTCACAAGGGAATAGAGTTTATTCGATAAATGGAAAATCTTGTACTATAAATGCAAATGCTGGTGGGCTTGGTGGTAAAAGCGGATTATACTATTTGGAGGACGGAAATGAATTTAGCAAAAGCAACATAAGAAGATTAACACCATTGGAAACAGAGCGATTACAAACAATACCTGACAACTATACTGATATAATAAATGAAACAAATAGATACAAATGTATTGGCAATGGTTGGACAGTAGATGTGATTGCACATATTCTTTCTTTTATAAATGGTTTTGAAAAAACCAAAGAGCGTGGGCAAAAAATTTAAAATAAAAAATTATTATGTACGAACTTTGCTACGAAGAAAGGCTATTGTTACTAACATCTCGCTAAACGCAATAATTATTATAATAAAATGAAGCAATATACTATACGTCAGACAATTATGATTTCAACCATTCAAGCTAAAAGTTTGGAGAAATTAAAGCAATATGATGTTAATATTTCTCATTTTATTAGAATTGCAATTAAGGAAAAAATACAGCGCGATTGGAAAAATATTAAAGAAGAAAAAGAAAGAATTAAATTGCCGTTTTAAAATAACAAATCATGGGATTTTATATTACAAAAATCGGAGGTGGAGAATTTAGTGAATATATCGGTTCTCAAACAATGTATAGTTGCGCTGATAATGGTGCATTTGATAGCCCTGTTAGCCCAAAATTTGAAAAGATTGCCAATGAAGATGAAGCAATATTTGCTATAGTTGATAAAGATGGTGTTGAACATTTTTTGAGTGTGTTGAAAAGCGGCACCTGCGTTGGCAGAGATGTTGAAAAGTTTATAGAAACTGTCGAAAACAATTTTCAAAAAGGGTTTATAATGCGTGGTTAATATGCTATATTTATAAGAATGAACATAATCGCGAAACATAAAGATTTACCTATTGCCGTAATTGGAGATATACACGGAGACTTTCGTTTATTAAGAAATAAAATCAATTATTATCAATTGGAAAGTATTTGCTTGTTTTTGGCAGGGGATTTCGGTGTGGGATTTGGATATAATGATCCAAGAGAACCAAAAAAAGAACAAAGGCGACTTTTTGAATTAAACGAATTTCTTAAAAAAAGAAAAATATTTCTTTATGTTGTGAGGGGCAATCATGACTCACCTCTTTTTTATGACGGAAATCACAACTTCTCAAATTTAATATTCATGCAAGATTATGATATTGTTGAAATTGGTGAATATAAAATT
>CAIWVT010000094.1 GCA_903916135.1 uncultured bacterium | reverse complement strand
GATATGAAATTTAAAGTAAGATTAGGATTTAGATTCCTCACTAATGCAAACGCTGCTATAGTTGGGGTTCGCTATGCCGAAGGAGTGGAAGGCAATCCATTTTATCCCGGCGTGGACATTCAAGCTCAAGCCGCAAAAGTCAAAGTAAGCTCAGGCAAACTTCTAACGGCATTAGAAAAACCAAAATCACCCACCAGAACCAGCAACATTGCTGCAGCCCGAGTAGTTTGGGAAACAGATGTGGCTGCTTTAGCAAGCATGGTTGAATTGGTTGTTTTGAATACTACAGCTTCTGACGAAGCAAAAATAGCCATGATTCAAAGTGCTAACATGGAAGTTGTAGGACATGGCGGTGGCACAACGCATACTTTTTCAGTTCACAGAGGTGATAATTCGGGTGAAGTTAAATTTGATGCCGAAGGTGACGAAGCTGTTGCACATCTTTACACTTGGTCAGCAGATTTGGAAAACTTTGCCAACAAAGCCGACCCATGGGAAAGCTCGGGCGCAAAAACAACAGCAATCGGCGTGCCCAAAGCGAGACTTGCCTTTTTTCATAAAGGTATTTACACCAAAAAAAGAGTGGATTGGCAAGGACCTATCTTTTTAACGGTGTTGTAAAAAAAGAATACAGAAATGTTTTTAAAACAGGAATGCAGCGATAAAGAGGTGTGTTCCTGTTTTTTTTATAATTAATTTTTTGGAAGGGGATATTTGTTTATCTTTGTAAAAAAATAAGTATAGTAAAAATAGACCCAATTGGGACTATATAAACAATAGCTGCAAGGATAATAAAAAACTAAACAACGACGATATATGACAACAAAAGACTATCAGAAAAAGTGTTTCGCAGAATACAAGATAGACATCGGGTATCCTGACTACTATGAATATCTTTATGGGAATCCAATTAATGTTTTAGTTCCAATAGAAACAGCGACAAATAATGTAATGATAGTTGGTGCATACCCATCAGCAAAATTTTTCACTGTAAAGGGAATTGCTGACACGCCTCTTTATGACAATGACGCGCCTTTCTCAAATGAAACATATTTTGACGGTTCACGGACGCGTACCATTCCATCAGGACAGGAACTTAATGATATAATTTTAAAATGCATCGGGATTGAAAGACAGGATTGCTGGATAACTGACCTTGTAAAAGTATTTCTTTTCAAACAAGGACATATTGACCGTTATTTGAAATTAGGTAAACGCGATTTGACAGAAAACAGAACAATGTTTAATGACTACGCAATTAAAAGTCTTAGTTGGTTAGAAATGGAACTTTCAATCGCAAAACCTTATGCAGTTATTCTTCTTGGACTTGAAGTTATTTCAACAATTTGTAATATTTCAAACACAGAATCAAAGAAATATTTGACTGGACTGTCAAGAGAAGTTACAATAGGTAAGCAGACAGTAAATATAATTCCATTGCCACATCCAGGAATATTGATGAGAAGAGCTGAAAGAAATCCATGGCCTGAGAGGTTTAATAAAGAAATAGCGCCGCTTGCAAAGACAGAATTAAAACGATTAAAAAAGAATGCCTGCAGCTAACTAGAAAAATGCAGTACTTGAAAAACCTATTGTAATTTTTTTTCTGATTCGTTGCTTGTAATTTTATAAACTAAAAACAAAAATATGAAAACTAAAGTTTTATTAATTTTTCTCATTTCTTTTTCATTATTATCATGTTCTCAAAAGAAATCAGAGGAGAAACAGATTAAATTACAAACTGAAACTGAAAAAAAAATGGAAGTATCTGAAAAAGTACTGAATTCAATTGATGAAACCATTTTAAAAAAACTTAAACAAAAAATAAAAATTGAGTTTAAATCATTTGGTACAGTGCACACCATGGGTAATGAATATGAAGGCGTTATGTATTTGGAATATGGTGATAATAGTTTTTCTACCATTGAAGAGTGCCCTGTAAGATTCGTAGCTGATGAAAATACAATTATGTGGGTCATAACAATTTTTGACATAAAGTATACTAAGTTCATATAATGATAAACCGTTCGGCATCAGCCTCTGCCTCCGTCGCTTCTATCCTTTTAGGCTTTTGCCTATTTCACGAATTATTGAGAAGTCATCAGATGACTTGGAGTCATCTGATGACTGCACCACAAAAAAGCACTCAATAAAAAACTTTATTACTTTAGTAACAATACTATAACCTACGCTGATTCTTAACTTTATTACTTTATGCAACAGCAACAAACTAATAAAGTAAAGGATACTGTGAGCAATCTCTGTTACTAAACTAATAAAGTTTGAAGTCCCGCTCCATACCTCTGTGCAACTCTTATTGCTCTGTGAATCTCTGTGTATAAAAATACCAAGCTACAAATACCAAAAGAACAAACCACTGAGACACGGAGACCACTTAGAAACACTAACAATAAAACCATCTAACAATCCAACAATGTTACCATAAATTACCCTATCGGCATCATCCCAATTTGGTTTGGATTACGATATGGCAAGTGATGGTATTGCTAAAAATTCTTTTCATTTTCACGTATCATTTTCTACTTTACTTTATGCGAAATATCAGAAAATTGACCGTTAACTGATTCTCTACTGCCGTTACCTTTTTCAACTAAGAAAACAGTTGCATAACTAAAACTTTAGTTGTATCTTTGCATAAAATTAATTCCCATGAGAAGGATAATACACCATATAGTACTAGTGTTTTTTTGCTTTAGCAGCACTAGTTTTTTGTTTGCTCAGGCATCGGATGCCGAAAAGAAAATAGGGGCTTTGATGGATAATTACCGATTTGCCGAAGCCATTGAACTTGCCGACATCAGTCTGGTGGGTTCTGATACCGCAAACAGCAATTTGCTGTTATTAAAATCACAGGCACTGACAGGTCTTTATCAGTATAAACAGTCAAATGAGGTGCTTTTGAAAGCATATATGAACGATACGGTCAACATACAGCTTGTTGCTGAGCTATCAAACCTTTGCCAGAAGAAGGGCGATAGCAAAAATGCCATTCTTTATTGTGCAAAAGCGTGCAGGCTCTCTCCGCAGAATGTCTATTTTCGTTTGCAGCTTGCTGGCTTGTATTTCGCTGATGCAGATTATATCAACTGTATTGATCGGCTCATGCCATTATGCAACCACATCCCGGCAAACCTATATGCCTTGCGCCTCACTGCCGATTGTTATTACGAACAAAAGATCAACGATTCGGCAGAATACTATTATCAGAAAATTCTTGCCGCTTCGCCTTTCGACACGTATGCAACACAAAAACTTGCCAACATCTATATCCGCACTACAGATTATGTGAAAGGGCTGATGCTGACAGAGAATTATTTGAAACAAGACACCTTGCTGAATCCTGTTATGAAACTCAATGCATGGTTCTATCATTTACAGAAAAACTATAAAACTGCGGTTTCCTGTTTCCATCAGTGTCTGCTTGCAGGCGATAGTTCATTGTTTGTGTATCGAAAATTAGGGTTATCGTACTACAAACAGGAGGTTTTCGATTCTGCCGAACTGTTTTTTGGGCAAGCTTTTAGAATGGATACCACCGATGCCGAAACATGTTTCTATTATGGAGTTGCGGCAACACGGTCGTTTCTTGCCGACACAGGTATCGTCTATCTCAACAAGACACTAAAACTCGTGATGCCTCCCGAACAGTTTTTGACCAATATTTATGTAGAGTTGGCAGAAGCTTACAATAATAAAGATAGGAAAGAAGACGCGCTAAAAATCCTCGAAAAGATACACGATATATATCCCGAAAACAAAAGATTGGTTTTCCGCCTTGGTTATCAATATGATTATTATTTCCACAATTTGGAGCAGGCATTGGAATATTATGAACTCTTTGTGAAAGATGCTCCCGAAATCATTCCCGTTAAGGAAACAGGTACTGAAACCACTTATGAGATTTATGCCCTCCGACGCATAGAAGAAATCAAAATCAAACAACAACAAAAAAAATAGTGTATGAAAAAAGTTCTGATAATCGCTTGCGCTGTCATATCATTTGTGATGCTATTGTTTGGGGGAAGTCTATGCTCCTGCGCACAGTCTGTCAATAATAATCAAGTAATAGACTCCCTTATAAACATCACAAGGCTTAACGACAAAACACTCATGATTGGTTTGGCAGCAGATGCTGTTACCGCCATTGCCACTCAAAAAGGAATCGTGATTATTGATGCCGGTATTTCAGGCACATTAACATCGCATTATCGCATCATCATTGAGAAGGAATTGAACAGAAATGATTTCGTTTATGTCATCAACACCCACGGGCATCACGATCACACATCCGGCAACTCTGCATTTAGCAAAGCAACTATCATTGCGCACGAAAACGCCCTAAAAGAGATGCATGACCGATGGAGTGATACTGCAAAAGTGAAAGCACGTCTAAAGAATACGGTTAAACAATATGATGTAATGCTAAAAGGTCTAACACAAGGAAGTTCCGATTGGAAGGAAGCCTTTTGCCAACGTACACGCTATAATTGTGCTTATGAGGATGCCGTAAATAATGTGGAGGTCAGATATCCTGATATGCTGTTCACAGACACCTTGCATACATCAATGGGAGATGTGAATCTAAATATGATTTATTTCGGCAAGGCACATTCCGAAAGCGACATAATTGTCTATATTCCTGAAATGAAGATGTTTTTTGTGGGCGATTTGTTCTTCAAAGGCGGGCGACCCTCCTTCGATACGCTTGACAAGCAGCAAGTGGATAATTACCATAAAGCTATTGAATGGATAGCAGTGCGAAGTTCAGAAAGCGACATTGTTATCAATGGGCACGGACAAATAATGGATAAAGGAGATATGGATAGCTTTATCGAAATCGTACGAAAGAAAATTGCGGAATTATACTAAAAATGAAAACAAAAAAAACTCTTATATAAAAATACCATGAAAGAACTCACCAAAGCAGAAGAACAAGTGATGCAGGTGGTTTGGAAAATCAAAAAAGGCTTCATCAACGATATGCTTGAGCTTATGCCTGAACCCAAACCTGCCTACAATACCGTTTCAACCATTGTCAGGATACTTGAAAAGAAAGGCTTCATTGCCCACAAAGTCTTTGGCAAAACCCATGAATATTATGCCCTTGTGGCAAAAGAAGCCTACAAAAAAAACCTCATGGGAGGATTGCTTAAAAACTATTTCGACAACTCGCTGATACAAATGGTTTCCTATTTTGCAAAAGACAAATCACTTTCGGTGAATGATATTGATGAAATTATAAACCTCATAGAAATCGAAAAACAAAAAAACAGGAAATAGCCATGGAAACCTTTATCAACTATCTCATCCGCTCGGCACTAATCATCACATTAGTATTTTTAGTGTATCAACTGCTGAAGAACGACCGCAATTTCACCCGCAATCGAATCTTTTTGTTGGCGGGTCTGCTACTGTCGTTCGCGCTGCCTTTCATCCCTTTCATCCCCACGGCTACAGTCCCCATCCGCGGAAGCGTAATCTTGCAACCCATCATAATACGTTCCGACAACATTGGCACACTAGTGAATCACCATCCCGATATTTTCCGTTGGCTCCTGCTGATTTATCTTGCAGGAGTACTTTTTCTTCTATCGAAAAATGGTGTGCAGCTTTGGAAACTCTATCGCATTGCCCACGGTTCTGGCATCAGCCGAAGGCAGGGCTACACCTTGGTGTTCACGCGCTCCGAACTCGCCCCCTTCTCCTTCTTCCGCTTGATTTTCATCCAGGAACATATAGGCGAAAAAGATGCTGCCACCATACTAACACACGAACAGGTTCATGCCAATCAGTATCATTCAGTGGATGTGTTGCTGATGGAGCTTTTCTCCGTGCTGCAATGGTTCAATCCGGTGGTATGGTTCTACCGCAATCTGTTGCGCGAGGTGCATGAATACCTTGCCGACAGAAGTATGTTACATAAGGGTATTGAAAAAGTTGGTTACCTACAGTTGCTATGCGCGATGGCTCTGAAGGTTCAACCCGCTGATATTACCAATAGTTTTTGTCAAATTAAATTAAAAAGGAGGTTAAAAATGATTACAAAAAGTCAAAATTCCCGTTTTTCGGGAATAAAATTTATGGCAATGTTACCCCTACTGTGCCTGTTCATCTATTTGGTTTCGTGTAACCAAGCAAGCAAAGATGTCAATTCTGAGGGAGTTGACACCATGCGTATCAAAAAGGAAATTGCCCCATCAGGGAACAATTCCGCCACAGAAGCTCCAACGGCTAAGGCTAAAGGAGAAAACGGAGTTTACACTCAGGTGGAGCAAATGCCTGAATATACTGAGGGCAATGATGCCATGAATTCATTTCTTGCAAGCAACATCAAGTATCCGGCGAAAGCCAAAGAAAATGGCATCAAGGGAACAGTTTATGTTTCGTTTCTGATAGATGAAACCGGTGCTGTGGTGGATGCCAAAATCATCAAAGGTATTGGAAAAGGATGCGATGAAGAAGCGCTGAGGGTGGTGAAAATGATGCCCAAATGGAAACCTGGAAAAAACGGAGGCAAAACCGTAAAGGTAGCTTTCACCTTGCCCATCAAATTCTCCCTCAATTAATGCCTTACACCTTTAAAAAGGAGTTGTTCGCGCTAGTGAAGCCTTCTCTCAACCGGAAGGCTTCACCTAACATAATCCTTAAACCGTCAGAAGCAAAAATGCTAAAGCACCTTGCTATGCCACTAAGGTGCAAGCTATCTTCCATAAAAGAAAAAGAAAGACTACTATTTTTATAGGTATTTATATCTCTTAAAAAGCTGCATAACAGCTACATAAACCAATTGAAAGTCTCACATTTCCCCTTTGTATCCTTATCTTTTATGATGATGTTGTTGTAATCTTAGATGACATCGATGTAATCTTAGACGACATCGATGTAATCTTAGACGACATCGATGTAATCTTAAACGACATCGATGTAATCTTAAACGACATCGATGTAATCTTAAACGACATCGATGTAATCTTAGACGACATCGATGTAATCTTAAGAGACATCGATGTAATCTTAAAAAACATCTTTGCAAATACGTTAATAAATGAACTCATCAATTTAACATACGCCATCTAACGCACAAAAAAAAACGATAGCTTGCGACTATCGTTTTAGTTTTAGTAAATAAAAATCTTTAACGTGCTAACAGTAAGTCCTAAAAAAGATTACAACCCTATAACTAAAGCTATAAAATAATGAAAAAGATTATTTTTGACAAAAGAAAACCATAACGTAAGACTCTCTATTAAAAATCCCTTCGCCTCCTCAAACCACCCACATAATCCCTCTTCTCACCGCAGGATAGGCGCGTGGGCAACTTTAGTTGCGATTGATTTGGAGCAAAGCATCTGTTCGGCAGCAAGCACTGCCTCAGTCGCTTCTATCCTTATAGGCTTTGCCTATAAACACACAACAACAAATACCAATTCAACAATTTTACCCTATCGGTATAATGGTATAACCTATATACTATTGGATAAATTCTTTCAGAAATCTTTACGAAGGCATTTAGTGTTTTCATGGCGCAGCAAAAAAAATTCGTAATAGGCGAATATCTATCTAGTGTATTGTGGAAAAACGACAAATATCGAAAGCATTCTTCTTCTTATTCTTTTAATAAAAAGTTTTACAAGAGGCATATTTTTTTTTAAAAAGCGATAAAGTTCAAAAAAAAGGATTTACCTTTGTTTTTTTAATTACCAATAAATTGATTCATTCATTTTTAAATTTAAATGTTGCTCAATGAAAATCGTCAACTTGAATATAATGCCATCTGAAATAGAAGTTTCAAACGAAGTTCTCAGTATGTATCTCAACATATTAGTGGCAGAAACGATAGTATCAGCCTCCATAACATCTCATGAACTCCTTATGAATATTCACTTTGAGAAATTACCTGATTTAGAAATTTTTCTACAGATTAGATTTTTTCAACCTGACGACGCAGAACTTATGAACATCGTTGACTATAATGAAAAAATGTATATAGCTACTCAAAAGTTAAAGCATCGAAAAATAACGGATAAAAAAGTATTAAATTTAATGAATCAATCGAGACTCGCGATGGGGCGTATGCGATCATATTTAAAGGGATATTATAAGTTACGATTGAAGGGGCTTAATTTAGTGCCTCTGCTTGGCTTTGAAACAGAAGAATTCCTCGAACTTTCGTACCCAAGATATGATTTAAAAACTATTCATGAAAATAAATATATTGAAATGCTTACTGAAATTGTAGGGAACAAAATAGATATATTATCACTAAATCATGTTGTTGAGAAGTTTTTTACCTTTGTTGATGGTGATGCTTATAGCGATATGCCCTTCGATTTTATAAAGATTCCTCTATGGGATTTCCCACTTTTAGATGATATTACTTACGCTCAAATGAAATACACGCGTGAAGATTTGAAAAAAGCCTTATATGAATGCAATTTTAATCTTCAAGCTTTTGTTTTAGTATCGCATGATAAGCACTATAATTATAAAGATAACCGAGAAATTTTGCAAATCTTTACAAATCATGTAAAATCCCCTGTAAAAGATGTACAGCAAGCCATAAATAATAGTTTGTATCTATGTCAAAT
Source organism: uncultured bacterium (assembly GCA_903916135.1). GTDB lineage: Bacteria > Bacteroidota > Bacteroidia > Bacteroidales > CAIWKO01 > CAIWKO01. The sequence continues at coordinate 7,733 of CAIWVT010000094.1, read as the reverse complement.
AAAAAACAAAACCCAAAACAAATCGTATGCGCGTTATAATTTAGGCATTACGAGTGCCGCAAACTTGGTGAACCATTATGAACGCTCCGGAATGTTAGAAGCTTACGTTTGTTCAGAAGTAAAAGATCGCTTGGGACGTAAAATAACTATGCAAGATATGTGTGTTTTTTCGTATTGCACCATTGAGAAACCCGATAAGGAGCAAAAATAAAAGATTAAAAACAGGCAGAATGACGTTATATCTTATAAATAATAGATTTAAAAACAGCAATACAAACAACATAACGATATGAAAATAGCTAACCTTAATAGAATGCCCTCCACCATCAATTTTCAAGATGAAGCCCTCTGCATGTACCCATACACGCTGCTCGCAGAGCGATTTTATTTAGCTTCTTCCATCTCCATAGAAATCCTATATTATTGTAATATAGATAATTTTAGCGACGACTTTGTTTTAGATGAATGTTTGATACTCACCCTTGATAATCCTCAAGCTCAGGAAATGTATAAAGATATAAAGCAAAAAAATCAGTTCGTTAAAAAGCTGAGTCAACAAAAGAACAAAGATAGAAATGCACTCAATCTCATCGGTCTGCAAAGAGGATTTATGAAGGTAGTTAGAAAAACCTTGAAAACAGAATATGTAAACCGATTGGAGGCTATAAAAATCTTCGAATTGATTGAATTTGCAGAAGAAAAATGCTGGGAAATAATTTATCCTTTAGTGAATATAAAAGATAATCAAGAAGACGTTTATATTCCTGCCTTAACCTACGCCATTATAAACAATGAGTATATATTAGCATTCGGTACACATGTAGAAGAGATTTTTAAACCGAAGCTTATTCATACACCCACCCATCAGCCATTCGATTTTATAAAGATTCCTTTGTGGGATTTCCCTTTGTTTGAGGGCATCAAATTCAAACAGATGAAACATGCACAGCAAGATTTAAAGCCGGCTTTGCGTGAGTTTACCCAAGGCTTAGAGGAACTGAAAAAGCAGTTGGCGCAGCTACCCTTCACAGCTCAGAATTATGCAGAAATAGAGGATTTATGCCAACAAAAAATCATGGCAAATGCCCAACCTGTGCAGAAAGCTATTGACAATAGTCTTTATTTGAATCAACTTCGCAATCAAACCCCAAGCAACACCGGAATGAAATTTCATTTTGGCATTACAACAGCCGAAAATATTGCGAATTATTTTGGACGAACTTCAACGATTGAGCCTTATGTTTTAAGCGAAATAAAAGAACAACTTAGTCGTCACATCAATCTTCAGGCAACATACATATTTTCGTATTGCACCATACAGAAACCTGAGGAGGAGCAAAAATAAAAGACTAATAATAGGCAGAATGGCGATATATTTTATAAATAATAGATTTAAAAATAGCTATAAAAACACTTTACTGAAATGATTATTGGAAACTTCAATAAATTACCGTCACGCATTAATGTCCGGCACGAAGAAGCGAGTGTGTTGCCATCCACCCTTCTTGCAGAGCGTTTTATCATGATAAATGGCATATCGTATGAAATGAAAGTGTACTTACATATAGATAAGTTAAGCGATATGGATGTTTTTAACTTACTGAAGTTTCATTTTAGAAAAACGCAGGAACATGTAGATATGGTAAATGAAGCTATAAAAAATCATGAATACATACAAAAATTGATTCGATCGAAACCAAAAGATAAAGCTTCCTTGATATCAATTGGTAAACACAGGTTGTTAAAAAATGAATATCGAAAAACATTAAAATTGGCTACTGCACATCGCTTGAAAGGCATGCAATTAATGGAGTTATTGCCTTTTGCAAAAGAAGAATGTTGGACGCTTTATGATGCCATCGGAGATTTTATAGCAGATGAAGAAGACGAATATATTTCCGTTCTGAACCAAGCAATTTCAAAACATCAAGTACTAATGTGTTACAATAGTATTGTTGAAGAGCTTATACCACATATTGAACTCGGCTCATTTGCTGACACTTCTTTCGATTTTATAAAGATTCCGATATGGAAATTTCCATTGATGCCCGGTATCAAGTTCAATCAAATAAAACATACTCAGAATGGTTTGAAAAAACCAATGCAGGAGTTTACTAAGTATTTAGATGAACTTACAAATCAACTGTTCGAGATACCGTTCATTGCCGAAAATCATGACAAAATTAGGAATTTATGCACCGAAAAAATTGTGGCAAACCTTGAACCTATGCAGAAAACCATAGATGAAAGTTTGTATTTGATTCATTATCGAACCCAAACGCCACCCGATATGGGTATAAAGTTCCATTTAGGCATTGCCTCTGTAGCCACTTTGGTTGACTATTATGAAAAGGCTGAGATAATTCAACCCTATGTTGCCACCGAAATAAAACACCGCCTTAGCCGAGAAATCAACTTGCAATCAACTTGTATATTTTCGTATTTCACCATTCAAAAACCTGAGGAGGAGCAAAAATAAAAGACTAAAAATAGGCATAATGGCGTTATATTTTGTAGATAATAGAGTTGAAAATATCTATATTAACACTTTACTGAAATGATTATCGGAAACTTCAATGGGTTGCCAACACGCATTGATGATTAGAACGAAGAGGCGAGCGTGTTGCCATCCACCCTTCTTGCAGAGCTTTATATTATGATAAATCACATTAAATTACCATCACGCATTAATGTCCGGCATGAAGAGGCGAGCGTGTTGCTATCCACCCTTCTTGCAGAGCTTTTTATCATGATAAATCACATTAGAAAAACTTATAAAAACGTCAATATGTGAATGTCGGATAGCGGAAAAATATTAAAAACCGTCATAAGTTAAATGTCGGATAGCGGAAAAATGTCAAAAAACGCCATAAGGTGAATGTCGGTTGGCGGAAAAATATCTTAAAACCTCAATGTGGATATCCAAGATGGCGAAAGAACTTCATGGGGAGCCAATGTGGATATCACTTTATGCAGTAAAACTTTATGGGACATTAATGTGGATATCCAAGATGGCTGTAAACATAAGTTTATCAACATTATATATTAGTATGTATTTTTTACAGAAAAAATTAGTGAAAGATAAAATTCCCAACCTATCCCTCAAAAGAACTATTCCATCAGCAAATATTTCTTCCCAAAAAGAAAAAGTTTGCCATCGAACATCGAGACAAACCTTTTACTATGATAAATTTTATGATTTTAGAAATAGTATATACTAATCACTCATGACTGCTTCACTATACTTAAGTTGTATAGATATATGCAAGTGCATTTTAGCTCATTCCATCCAAATTATTCCACTACTATTTTCTCAACAAGATATACCGATGCATTTTATATCTGATAAAATAATAATTCATCAAATATAAAATATAAGAAACTTATGCCACAAAATATCCCAAGAACCAAAACCCGATAATAAATACACCTATCATGCTCTGAATGATGTACGGCTTTTGATTCATTACCACATTATACCATGCTATTAAAGGCTTGATTGCCATCACACCCAAATAGGAAAACAAAGCCCCGCTCACGGCTGTGATGGGTCCTTTGATGAAGATATGTTCAACAAACTTGGGTCCAAACCAATATTCATTGTTAAACACATAACGTTGCATCAGTGCAAAGACCATGAAAGTGGATAGTCCAGCTAAAAAACTTACTATGGCAAAGAAATAAAATTTTATGGTGGTTTTCCGTATCAGTATGGATGCAAAAACTTCGAATGCTACACCCAACATCACCATGCCTTCAAGCTTGCAGCCTGCTAAGCCTAAATCCGTTATTTTGTAGAGCGATGCCACCGCTATCATTAATAAGGATATTCCAATTCGTGGGAACAAATAGCGTCCCATGCTCAAGAGCAACACCGTGATGACACTCAAAATAATTGATTTATTAGGCAGATGCATACCGCCCAACAGGGTTTCGTTCAGCCCTATGAGTGTGCCGAACAGAACAATCCATAAAAAATCTCGTTTAAAATTCATAATTAATGATTTTATTGGTTTTATAAATTTTGATTTACATCATATAGGGATAGCGGAAATCGGTGGCAGGCAACAGAGTTTCTTTGATGGTGCGTGGGCTAACCCAACGTAACAAATTCAGATGGCTGCCCGACTTATCGTTGGTGCCCGAAGCACGTGCACCACCAAAAGGCTGTTGCCCTATCATAGCTCCCGAAGGCTTATCGTTGAAGTAGAAGTTTCCGGCGGCATAGCGCAATATTTTGCATGCCACAACAAGAGCGTATTTGTCATTTGAAAAAATGGAGCCTGTGAGCGCATAAGGTGAAGTTTTATCACACAGATGTAGTGTTTCTTCAAATTCGTTATCGTGATACACATAAATGGTCATCACAGGTCCGAAGATTTCTTCTTCCATGGTCAAAAAGTGTGGATTTGTGGTATGGATGATCGTGGGTTGCACAAAATATCCTACGGATTTGTCCCCCTCGCCGCCTACCATAATAGTGGCATCGTCGGCGTCCTTCGCCTTGTTGATATACGACATAATGTTATCGAACGAAGCTTCATCAATCACAGCATTCATAAAATTATCCAAATCGCGCACGTCGCCCACCTTTATTGCCTGTGTCATATCAATGATATAGTTCTTAATCCGTGACCACAACGATTCGGGAATATACGTCCGCGATGCTGCCGAACATTTCTGCCCCTGATATTCAAACGAACCGCGCACAATGGCTGTTGCCACCTCCAAAGGGTTTGCAGAGTTATGCACGAAGATAAAATCCTTGCCACCCGTTTCGCCCACCAATTTCGGATAGGTTTTGTAATGCTCCAAATTATCTCCAACTTGCTTCCACAAACCATTGAAAGTGGCGGTGGAACCCGTGAAATGGATTCCTGCCAAATCAGAATGTTTCAACACGATATTACTGATGAGCGACCCTTGTCCCGGCACGAAATTAATCACACCATCGGGCAAGCCCGCTTCGTGTAGAATTTTCATTAAGAAATAATTTGATAACAGAGCCGTTGATGCAGGTTTCCATACCGCTGTGTTGCCCATCAGTGCCACCGACGTGTTGAGGTTAGCGGCTATAGCCGTAAAATTAAACGGTGAAATGGTATAGATGAAGCCTTCCAAGGGACGATATTCCATACGGTTAATCATGTCGAACTCTGTGGTCGGCTGGTCGCCATAAATTTTTGATGCAAAATAGGCATTGAAGCGCAAATAATCTATCACTTCGCAAGCAGCATCAATTTCTGCCTGATAGCAATTCTTTCCTTGCCCCAACATGGTAGCGGCATTGAGCACGTTCCGATACTTTTTCGCAATCAACTCGGCAGCCTTGATAAACACCGACGCCCGTTCAATCCACGACAAATTCATCCAATCTTCCTTAGCGCGCAGGGCAGATTCAATAGCCATTTTCACTTCTCGTTCGCCCGCCACATGATAGGTCGCCAACACATGCTGATGGTCGTTGGGCATCACAAGCTGTTTGGTGTTGCCCGTTCTCACCTCTTTTCCATCTATAATCAATGGAATTTCTATTTCCATTTGACTCTGAAATACTAATTCTTTAAGTAAATTGATGCGTTCTGGGCTTCCGTTTAGGTAGCCTAATACGGCTTCGTTTTTTGGTTCTCTGAAATTAAAGATTGCGTTGTTCATAGTACATTTTATATTTATACAAAGTTATACATTTTAAGCGAGTGTGAAGCAAATAGTTTTGGGTTCTGTCATTTCCTGTAGTGAGAATTTGATGCCTTCGCGTCCCAAGCCTGAGTTTTTGATACCTCCGAAAGGCATAGAATCCAAACGATAGTCTGTGGAATCATTAATCATCACCCCGCCGCAATCCAATTCATAAGCCGCCTTGAAAGCGGTATTTATGTCTGAAGAAAATATGGCGGCATGCAAACCAAACGGCAAACTGTTTGCCTTTTCGATGGCTTCTTCTATGGTTTTCACTTTATAGAGATTCACCGCGGGTCCGAACACCTCGTCCTTATGAATTTTGGCGGTCTCGGGCACATTTTCCATAACGGTAGGCTCCATAATGGCACCCTTTCTGCCTCCGCCACAAAGGCAACGAGCCCCCATACTGACGGCTTCTTTCACCCAAGCTTCCACACGTTCGGCTTCTTTTTCGGTAATCATCGGTCCCATATCACAATCTTCCGAAAGCTTATTGCCAATCTTATAGGTTTTGGTCAATTCAACAAATTTGGCTGCGAAAACATCATAGATATCTTCATGAATATAGATACGTTGCACTCCGATGCAGTTTTGTCCGGCAGCCCAAAAAGCACCCGAAACGCACGACTCCACCGCAAGGGGCAAATCGGCATCCTTCCACACAATAACGGGTGAATTAGAACCCAACTCCATGCCTATCTTTTTGATGCCTGCTATTTTGGTGATGTCTTTTCCGGCATCAAATCCGCCCGTGAACGAAACCATGCGCACCTCTTCGCTCTGCACAAGTGCCGGTCCTATTTCGCTGCCATGTCCGGTAATCACTTGCAGACATTCATCTGGCAAACCGCTTGCTAAGAAAGCTTCTGCAAGCTTAATGGCTGATAGCGGGGTAACAGTGGCAGGTTTTAATATCACACTGTTGCCCGCAGCAAAGGCGGGTCCTAATTTGTGTGCCACCAGGTTCAACGGGTCGTTGAAAGGCGTTATAGCCAACACGATTCCGATGGGGAAACGGTAGAAATAACCCACCCGTTTCTCTCCCCCTGGAAAGGAATCAAAGGGAATAGTTTCGCCCAAAAGCCGCTTTGATTCTTCTGCGGAAATGCGCAACGTATTCACACAGCGATTTGCTTCTTTTCGAGCTTCCTTTATCGTTTTTGAACCCTCACGGGCAATGATTTGAGCAAACTCTTCTTTGCGTGTTTCCACATAGTCTGCCGTTTTGTACAAAATAGTAGCCCTTTGATGTACAGACATCTTTCGTGCTATCTCATAGCCTTTAATTGCAGAGGCAATGGCTGTTTTCACATCCTCTTGAGTAGCTTTTTGCACCATGTCAATCAAGGAATTATCATAAGGGTCATATACCGAGATGGTATCTTTTTTGGCGACCCATTCACCACCAATAAACATTTTCATATCGTAGTTTTTTATATAGTAAAAAATAGTTATGTATCTTTTTGCATAACGGCTGCAAAGATATATTTTTTCTGAGAATTTCAAGGAAATAAAAATATATTTAGCAGTAGAATTTTTAAGATTCCGCATAAATGGAAAAAGCTTACTGTACAAGTAAGCCTTTTTCTTCAATAAAGATTCAGTAGAGCATGGCGAAAAATGTTATAGAGATCCAATATGGATATCCGAGATGTCGAGAAAATGTTATGAGGAGTCAAAATGGATATCCGAGATGGCGGCAAAACTTTATGAGGAGGCAATGTGGATATCCAAGATGCCGGCAAAACTTTATGGGGAGACATAAGTGATATGCAGAATGGCGATAAATTGTCAAAAAACGTCAATATGGATATCCAAGTTGGCGAAAAAATGTCAAAAAACGTCAATGTGGATATCCAAGATGGCGAAAGAACTTCATGGGGAGCTAATGTAGATATCCAAGATGGCGAAAAAATGTCAAAAAACGCCAATATGGATATCACTTTAGGCGGAAAAATGTTATGGGGAGCCAATGTGGATATCACTTTAGGCGGAAAAATGTTATGGGACGTGAATGTGGATATCCAAGATGTTGGTAAACAATAGTTTAT
>CAIWVT010000093.1 GCA_903916135.1 uncultured bacterium | reverse complement strand
TTGTTTCTCAGGGGGGATTAAGTCTACCCGATCGCAATTATTATTTCGATACTGATGCTCGGGCAGTCAATATTCGCCAGAAATTCATGCTTCATCTCGAAAATATGTTTCTTATAATGAGTTATGATAAGGATAAAGCAAAAACGGCTGCTGATAAACTCATGAAACTGGAAACTGCCATTGCCAAAACATCCCGCAAACGCGAACAGATACCATAACCAATATAGCCAGTTACTACCTGGTGAATAGCCAAAAACTTCAACGCCATTACAAGACGATGGTAAGTGGATTTAAAGAATGGAAACAGCTTTCACACGCAGAGGATTATCTTGTATATGCTGAAAACATAACCGATAGGCTAAGTATTGACGAAGTAAGTTTATCAAAGGGTGAATTATACACTTTTGTAACAAACAAAAATATTAATGTCAAAAATAAAAAATCATTAGTTGCAGTGATCAATGGAACTGAATCTAAAACAATACAAGGGGTGTTGGAAAACCTACCTTTAGATAAACGCAATCAGGTCAAGGAAGTAAGTATGGATATGGCTCGTAATATGAGCTTAGCTTCCCGGAATAGTTTCCCCAATAGTAAAATGGTAATAGACCGTTTTCATGTAGTAAGATTAGTAATGGATGCAATGCAGCATATAAGAGTGAGTTTAAGATGGAAAGCCATAGAAGAAGAAAATGCAGCTATTAAGCTATCAAGGGAAAAGCATGAAAAGTATTACCCACAGGTGTTTGCAAATGGAGATACTCTGAAAGAATTATTAGCCAGAAGTAGGTATCTATTATATATATTAGAAGAGGATTGGACTATAAACCAAAGGAAAAGAGCAAGCATACTATTTGAAAAATACCCTATTTTAAAATCAGTTTACAAATTGACATTGAGCTTTAGAAGTATTTATAAAAACATCCTTAGTACATGACAAAACATCTAACTACTTGATATTGTTGATAATAATGTTAATAACTTTTACAAATATGTGTACATAAAAGACTGATAATCAGTATCTTAGCAGAATATTCTACTAATCAAATCTAAGATACATGAATACCAGTCCTGATTGCAAATATAACGATTTATTCGATTTTCTTGATAATGAATTAAGCTGGCATTTATCCAGAATAAAGTTCTTTGGTTTAATGATTTGTGCTTTATGTCAGACCCAAACTGTAAATTTCCAAAAGCTTGCGGTATGTTTGGATTCTAAAGCAAAGATTGATTCTAACATGCGACGCATCCAAAGATTCTTCGCTGAGTTTGAGATAGATTTTGATCTGATCAGTAGGTTAATATTCAAACTCCTGCCAGAATTACCTCCATATAAATTAAGTATGGATAGAACCAATTGGAAGTTTGGCGTTGTACATATCAATATACTAATGCTAAGCGTGGTTTATAAAGGTGTAGCATTTCCGTTGATGTGGACTCTGCTTTCTAAAGCCGGAAATTCGGACACACAAGAACGAGTTGATATAATCAATAGATACATTCGTTTGTTTGGAAAAGTCAGTATAAAACATTTGTTGGCAGATCGTGAATTT
>CAIWVT010000092.1 GCA_903916135.1 uncultured bacterium | reverse complement strand
TTTATTGCATTGGTATGTCGCTAAAAAAGAAGATATTGATAGTGCTGCATATGAGTTTCTAAATAATTTTTCTTATGCTACCAGATTTAGTTCTCGTGATTTTTGTCAAGAATTGGTAAAATATTCACCTAATTTTAATGATCAAGAAATATCAGAAACCATAAAAGACCAAGCATGGTTTCCTTTCGAATGGAGAAATGACCCAACAATTCAAAGTATGCTGGTTATGATTGACGCCATACACATAAAATTTGGAAATCAAATAAACTTATGGAAGTCAATTGTTGTTGATAACAATGTTGGATTCTATTTCTTGCCGCTTTCCGATATGGGATTGACCGATGATTTGTACATTAAAATGAATTCAAGAGGAAAACCACTAACTCCATTCGAACATTTCAAGGCAGAATTTGAAGAAATTATTAAAATTAACTCTATCGAATTATCAAAAGAAATAAATCACAAGTTTGACATAGAATGGACGGACATGTTATTCCCATTTCGTGGAGATAATAAAATTATTGATGATGAGTTTATGCGATATTTTCGTTTTATCAGTGATATAATTTGTTATCAATCCGAAACTGATTTTCAAAAAGACGAATTTGATTTAGCAAAATTACTTTATGGAAGTAATAATGAAAAGGCAATATTGAATATTGAATATTTGAAAAACTCATTTGACTGCTGGTGTAAATTTGATATCGGAAATTTCTTTAAAAAGTACTTTTCCAACAATACTTACGAGAAAGATAAGGTAAAAATCTATCAGGATGACATGAATTTATTCAAGGAATGTATTGATAATTATGGAGAATATTCTGGAAGAAACCGAAGATTTCCATTAAACAAGACTTTACTACTGTTTTCAATTAATACCTATCTTCAGAATCAAAATAAAATTACTGAAAAAGAATTCGTAAGGAGAATCCGTATAATTAGAAATTTGATATGGAATTCTTCCGATGAAATTCGTGATGATCGCATGAAAATAATGCTGTCTGAAAATGAAACGATTATGTTGACGGGTGTAATTCCAATTTCAGAGCGTGGGGATCTAAGTTTTAATGTAAGACAAAAAGAGGAAGAACGCGATAAAATAGAATGGTTAAAAGAGAACCCCCAATTTGAAGATGAACTATTTCATTTGGAAGACCATACTTTACTAAAAGGATGTATTGCTATTGTGGGTTTACATAATTGCAATAATTTTAAAAAATTTAGATTACTATTTAATAACTGTAGCAGGGATTTGACGAATAGTGTTTTGCTGAGTATTGGGGATTATTCGCAATTAATATCTTGGCGTTATCAAATTGGATCAAATATAATAGAATCTGTTTGGTTCGATTTATTTCATCCTACTAAGCAGCGACAGGGCTTTGATGAAACTAATAGAATTTTGAATTCTTTATTATCAAGCCTTGAAGAATCTGATATCAATAATGAATACTTGGAAAAACACGTTGAAAAATATCTCAATGATTCGGCTACAATTAAAGATTGGCAATATTATTTCGTAAAGTACAGTCAAATGAGGCATGGGTATTTTGGTATGTATTATTGGACTGATTACTCGGACAAACCTTATGAAATAATTATGATGAACACAGAAAAAAGCATTGGTGGCAGAAATTGGAACCCAGTTCTTTATACCCTTTATCATTTAGATGAATTTGCAGATAAATTGCTATTGGGGGATTATGCTTATCAGGGTGACAAATTAAAAATAAGGGATACTGATATTGTTATAAATTGTCTGAATGACAGATATGTGGTTTTTCAATCCGAGACACACAAAGAATATCTAATATCACAATCAGAAGGTTTTGATTCAGAAGATAGAATTGAAAAGGGAAAACAAATTATAAATGATTTGTTAGGTAAATTAACTTTGAACAACTAAAAATCAATATTGACGCTATCAGTTGTGCGAAGTTTGCAACTTCGCACGTCCTATCCCGTTCAGTTTAGGCTGTGCCTAAGTTGCATATCTTATTATTGGCTCAACCTACTTCACAAATTAATGAATCAACCAATTAACGAATTAACCATTCAACAATATAACAATCAAACAATACAACAATTAAACAATCCAACAATTTAACCATCAAACAATTTTACCATACAACTCCTCCCGATTTGGTTTCGCATCGCAATAGTATCGAGCACACATTTGCCTGAGAAAAATAAAAATGTTGTTGAATGAAAAGATATTGTTATTGGGAAATTATGTATCTTTGCTGAAAATAGTAAACTCCAAAAGAATGAAAAATATTTCCAAGTATCTTTACACGTTTACAAATGGATTTAACTTCTAAACCTAATCATTAACCACATTGGTTGTTTTATGACAAAAGAAAAATTGCAATCTAATTATCTGATAATGTTAGATAATCTAAGCACAAGAGCTCAAAATATCTTGCGTGATGTTAACATAATGAATTTCAATAATTTTTTCGATATAGTTGTTGTTAAAGGAAAGGATATTAATTTTATTAGTCTTCGAAATTGTGGAAAAAAGACTGAACTTGAATTAAACTATTTTGTAAGATCAATAAGAAGTCTTAGTGATGTGTTTTTATTTGGTGATAAAAATAACGATGATAAACTTTTACTTAATAATAAAGTAAGAAATTATTTTGATCAAAAATTCGCTTCGTTATCAATTCGCACAAAAAATATTCTTTCATCGAATGATGCTGATACTGTTAGAAATTTTTATTACAAAATCATTTCAAATGATAATCAAAAATATTTCAGACAATTTTCAAATTGTGGAAAAAAAACAGAAACAGAAATTTTAATTTTTAAAAAGAATATTTCAGAGTATATTAACAAAACTGCTTCTGAAACTCTTGAGAGTACTGTTTTTGCTGATATTAACATGTATTTCTATAAAACAAATGATTTTAGTAATGTAGAAAAAAGTGTTTTAAAAGCTTATTTAGGATTAGTTAATGGCGTTAAAAAAGAAACACACACTAGTATTGCTCCGAGATATGATTTAACTAGAGAAAGAGTAAGACAAATCTCAATTTTACTCATAAAAAAAATAGAACATATTGTTGAAAAAGTATATTTAAATGAGTGCTACGATATGCATTCGTACTTTAAGGAAGATTGTTTTTATGTAGATGATATCCTTGTTCAAGAAATAAATAAAAATGAACAAACGAGTTTTAATGCTAAATTTATTACTTATGTGCTTTATTATTTGAAGAATCCAAATTATGAGTTTATAGCGATAAATACTCATTTTTATAATTTTAGTGGTTTGTTTGTAAAAAAAGTTCCTCCTGTTGATCTCAATACATGTTTTTCACTCTTATCCAAGTATTTTGAAACAGTAAGAAAAGATGACCTGATTATTGAGATTGATCATCTAATGAATTTGTGTAAACGAAATTTAGATAATCAAACCGGACAAACTTATGATATTGAAAAATTAATATATCGAAATAATTTTATCAATGCACTTCATTTTTTTACTAAATATTTAGACAATAATAAATCTCACGTTGAAATAAATGCAGATAGTATCGTTATTAAAAGAAATAAGAAAAAATGGAAGTACCAGCAGATTGAAGACATGCTAGATGAATTTAAAAAGCCAATGCACCATACTGATTTAAAAAAAGAGTGTCTCAAACGGGGTATAAAAATTAAAAGTATTATTGGAAATTTTCAATGTCATACTGAAATTTTTGGTTTAAAAGGTGCTGGAATTTATGGACTAAGGAAATGGGGTGGTTATTTTGGCACCATTGGCGATGTTTCAGAGCAGATATTAAATGAACGGAACGAACCAATAAATCTAAAAGAATTAGAGAATATTCTTTGCAGAGAACTTTGTATCTCCCAAAAATCAGTAAAGGAAGTTCTTTTTTATTATAAACCTGAAGATAGATTTGTAAAATTAAAAAATGGCTCCGTTGGATTAAGAAAATGGTTTAAAGAAAATGAAGGTAATAAATGAATGAAATCTTAGAACTGCAAATCCCCGTTTGGCTTAGGATGTGCCTATTTCCTAAATTAACGAATCAACCAATTAACCATTCAACAATAAAAACAACCTGACAAAAAAGCTGCTAATTCAAAAATCATATAAATCCAGATTCAGACAATGGATAAACTACTTACAAATGAGTTTTACAAAACGTATTTATCCTTATTGGATATAAAACCTGATGATGTTTTGAAACAGATAAAGGAACGGGAATGGACTATCGAAAATTTCAAATTTTTTACGACTATTTCCGTAATGTCGTCTTCTAAAATAGCAGGCGAAGAGCTGGAGGTGGACAAGGGCTTTAGCCCTGGTATATTATCTCCACATTTCAAGGCTAAAGCCTTACTCCTCTCAGCTTTATTTTTCTCCGCCTTGAAAGGCGGAGCTATTAAGTGGTAGGAAGTTTGCAATTTCGCCTTTGATAAATAACTCCGTCTTTCAAGGCGGAGCCAGACGATAAAGGAAATTAGCAAGGGCTTTAGCCCCGTTCGGTTTAGGCTGTGCTCGCATATATTTATATAGGCTCTGCCTTGAAAGATGGAGTTTTTAGTATTAGCCCGATTTGATTGAGAAAATGAAGGACTAAAATGGCAAAAGGGTAAAAGCTTTCATTCAGTCTTCTCCGCTAAAAAAAAATTGTTAATTTTACTCACAAGGGCATATAAAATTTCGTTTATAAAACAAGGACAAATTTTTTTGATGAAATAATACCGATACGGTATCTGTAATAGTCCAACCCCGACATTACATGTACGGGACAGGAAAAGTGAGCTATAACAGCTACTCTATCGGCATTATACCAAATAGAGTTTGGACTAAAACATAGTATATAATGGTATAATAAATCAACAGAAGATGAAAATAAACTCAAATTGGTTAAGGTGGGTCATGTGGATATTATTAGCAGCGTTTATTGCTGTGGTAATTGCTATGTAAGTGCCCCTTTCGGATTAGACTCTGCCTATTTCACAAAGTAAGGAATAAACAATAAAACAATGTAACAATTTAAAAATCTAGGATTATGAAAAAAATAGTTACGCAAGCAGCATGGATGATTTTATTTATTTTTCCTGTTTCCATGTTTGCACAAAACGCAAGCTTAGAGGCACCTGATGCTACAGGAGCCTACACAGTGGAAAGGAATGATGCAAATCATCCCTGCATTTCCGCAGATGAATACAAAGCGATAGAAACAACTTGTGCCAAAAATATTAAATTGTTGCATTTGGACACTCTTCAACAAAGAAGCACACAATCTGTTTCGCTCAATTGGCCCCTGAAAGCCGCAGCCGGTTTTAATGATTGTGGTTATTATGTTATTACCGCCTATGTGGATGAAAACACCGCTGCAAGTGCAATAACCGATTATAATTGTGGAACCAATACCTATGATGGACATAAAGGAACCGATATAGCCATTGCACCATTTCCTTTTTATAAAATGGATAATAGTCAGGTGGAAGTGATTGCAGCAGCCGCAGGAACTATTTTAGCCAGAAGTGATGGCAATTATGACAGGAACTGTGCTACAAATTCTTTGACGGCAAATTATCTTCTTATTCAACATGCAGACGGTTCGTGTGCCTTGTATTATCACATGAAAAACGGATCTGTAACATCTAAACTTGTTGGACAAACAGTTGCATTGGGCGAATATATAGGAGTTGTTGGCAGTTCGGGTAATTCATCGGGACCTCATCTTCATTTTGAAGTTTGGAGTGGAACAACAAGCGCTACCTACAAAGATCCGTATTTTGGAACATGCAATTTGCTAAATTCCTCAACATGGTGGGCTACACAAAAATCTTACACAGAACCTGCCATTTTAAAAGCTTCTGTTCACACAACAGATATTGTTTTGCCTGCATGCCCTACCACCGAGACTTTAAATGAAAGCACTTCCTATCAGATTCCTTTTCAGGGAGCAGGATTATCTCCCGGAATGGCAAAGTTTTATATTTTTATTAGAAATCAAGTGAGTGGCACAGTTGCTAATTTAAGCATTCTGAATCCAGATCAATCTATTTTTAATAGTTGGATCTACAATTGCACCACCAATTGCAATGGATGTTACTTTGGTTGGTCAAAAACTTTACCCACTGTCTCCGGCAATTATACCTTTAAGGCAGTCTATAATGGATTAACTTGTTCTCAAGTTTTTACTATTATTAATCCGAACGGTATATCAGAAAATTCAGATGTAAAAGGATTTCAAATATATCCGAATCCATCAAATAGTTTTATAACAATAGCACTACAAGCACCAACAAAAGAAAGTACATTAACTATTTTGAATATAAACGGACAAGAATTAATTAGACAAGAAATAAAAGACAGTGAAACACAAATAGACATTAGTAACTTGGCTATTGGTGTTTATTTTGCAAAGCTGATGAATAAAAATACGGTTGAGTTTAGAAAGATCATAAAAGAATAAATTCTAGCCCCCTTCAGTATAAGTTGTGCCTATGTTGCATATATGTATCTAGGCTCTGTCAATTTCACAAAGTAACGAATTTCCCGAAATTCACAACTTCGCACTTACTAAATAACTCCGCCTTTCAAGGCGGAGCCAGACACAACAACAATATAACAATCCAACAATATAACAATTCAACAATCCAACCATTTTTCACTATGACAATAAATGACCAAAAATGACCATCAATGACAGAATCTTCGTCTAAATCTTCATCTTATAAAGTTTCTTATGTTCTTCTAAATATTTTTCTTTGTAGAGGAAATACACATTGCCGTCGTGCACTTTAATGTTTTCGATAAAAACAAATTTCGGTATTTGTATGGCGCGTTCCACAGTGCCATGTTGCATATTGATTTCTTTCAACTCGCTGATACCATTCCGCACAAACAAATTATAAGCTTTCAGTTGGCTTCTGTCAACAAACAATTGGTTTGTAAAACTCTTATCATTTTGAAAACTGATGTTTTGTGCATCTAAAGTATCGGCTTTCATGCTATATTTCTCTAATTTCGATTCCAAAAAGTTGAACAGATAAATTGTGTCGCCCATACGAACATAAGAAGCCATTACTCTATTTTTCATAATCAACTCCTGAAAACGTATGTCCTCTTCCTTCCCATCAAAATAGGCTCCCCATCTGTTGCGTGCCATTTCATCGCGGTCGGTAATGCTTCTGAAACATTTCAAACTGTCGTTGATTTCATCATAATTGAAAAAATTCACAATCTGATTGCTATACAGCAATTGTTTCATAAAATAATAATCGCCCACATGGTCAATAACAACGGAGTTTGTAGCTTCAAATTCTTCATTGCTGATGGGATTGGCAAGCTTCAGTTCATCATTTTCCGTCGTGATTTCAAAGCTTGTGGTTTTGTTCACAAAAAACACCTTGCCATCAAAATCTTTGCACAATTTAACGGCTTTCCACACTGCCAATTGTGAGAGCGTGTCTCCATTTTGATTGGTCAAAAGCAGCATGGGCGACATCATATTGTTATAGTCATACGCCAACACTATGAGTTTGTCGTCTGCAAATTCATAATCGGTGATATAATACTTTTTGCTGGTTGTCATTTCGATGGGCACATTTACGACAATCTCTACAGGGGCTAATTCAAGTGCTTTGCGACAAACAAATACCTCAACGTTTTTGTCCAAAGCCATCACCTGAACCTTTTTTGTGGTTCCGCTTAAAATATGAATCTCTAATTCACAGGGCATTGTTTTTACCTTGATCAAAAAACTCCCTTTCTCATCCGAAGATGTCTTATTCGATAAATCGAGATTGATGATTTCGGCATTTGGCAAGGGCAGATTCGTCAAAGAATCATACACCACGCCATGAATATAACGTTCCACTTGTGCCGAACCATTAAGTTCAATAAGCAGGAAAGCCAACAACAGTATGTATTTTATCCGATTCATAATTTTAAGTGTTTAAGGGCTGCTTTTTAGCTTGCACTAAAAAGCAAGCCCGATTAATTTACTATTTCATCTCCGTGAATTCAGCCAATCGAAGTATCCCATACTTTCAATAACGATGACACCGCCGGTGAAATCGCCATAAGCAGCAGGAACACCTCCGGTATAAACAGTTAAACTACCAATAGCTCCCGTTGGAATATGAGCTTGCCCATCGGTTGACTTAACTCCATCTACTATATACACAAAATTATTGCTTCGCGAACCTCTAAAATAGAGTTCGTCGTTTTCGTTAACCATAACTTCGGATGTCATGGAACTAATAATCTTGTTGATGTTGGTGTTGCCTGCAATATCCTTAAATTGCTTGGGGCGAATGGTAATTTTAGGATCAGGATCAATAATCGGATCCGTATATCCATAAATGATTGGCATGGCACCACCAATCGTAATAACTACTTCAGCCAAATACATATCGTCTATGTAGGTAATCTTGGCAGGGTCAACCGTAACATCATTAACAATCACCGTTTCCATACCGGTATATTTAATGGTTAGATTGTAGATACCTGCCGAAAGAGGCTTGATGGTGTAATTACCGTTTAAATCGGATAACACTCCAATAAGGTTGTCGCCAACTTTCACATAAACACTTGCACCCGGCAATGTTTGTTTGTTGTGACTGTCATAAACAGTTCCTTTAATTTCTCCCGTATTCTGTCCGAAGACTTGCGCTAAAAAGAACGGGATAAATGCGCAGCATAAAATTAATTTTTTCATGGTCATTTTGTTTTTTTTGGTTAGTAATTTAATTTCGAGTACTAAATTACTACAATACGAAGGTCAATGTATTAGCAAATCAGGTAACGGACGGTTTATATAAGTTAAAGGTAGCTTTCGACAAGTTAACGGTTTTTAGCAAAATGGAAAATGCCATAAATATCATCATCACGGAACAATAATCTATAAGAAAAAAATAGTTAAATTTCGTTAATATAGCTTCTAATTCATTTTTCTTCTTTAATTTTACCGAAAATTAATTAATTCCACTTTCTATGAAAAAAATATTTGTATTACTCTTTATTAGTTTCTTAAGTTTTCAGTTTAGTTCTGCTCAAATTTATCAAGGAAGAGATGCCGAAAAATACATTTCCGGTAGTCAAATGGTACGGTTTTCAGGCAACAATGAGAATCCAACCTACGTAAGTCTCAATTCTATGAGTCAACCTAATTTTTTCGAATTGAATGCTTGGTTAAGCAAATCATTCAACACGGGTAATGATTTCGGATATAATCAGCTTTCAAAAGAAAGTGATGAATTTGGCTACGACCACTATCGTTATCAACAAACCTATAAAAACATTCCGATTCGTGAAGCTGTTTTTTTAATACATGTGAGATATGGAAAGATTGAATCATTCAATGGGACTATTTTCTCGAATCCCTCCCTTGCAAATAGCAAGGTATTGAACGAAGACCAAGCACGCAACAATGCGATTTCATCCATCAATGCAGATACCTATATGTGGCAAATCCCTAGCAATGAAAAATGGATACAAGAATACAAAGGCAAAGCCGATGCAACCTATTATCCAAATGCTGTGAGCCAGATAATTTATAATGCAAAAGAACATTCATTTCATTATGCTTTTAAATTTGATATTTATGCTTCCAAACCCCTTTCGCGTCAAGATGTTTATGTAGATGCACAAACCGGAAAAGTTTTATTGACCTTAAATACTTTATTCACGGGAAACTCGCATGGAACTGCTGTAACAAAATATAGCGGCAATCAACCAATTACTACCGATTCTCTTTCCACTACTTCCTATCGCTTGCGCGAAACAGGCAGAGGTTTAGGCATTCAAACCTATAATTGTCAAACAACAACCAATTATACAAACACTGATTTCACCGATGCTGATAATTACTGGAATAATAATAATACTGCTATGGATAATGCCGCCGGAGATGCCCATTGGGGTGCTGAAATGACCTACGATTATTATTGGATTAAGCATGCCCGTAACAGTATTGATGGAAATGGGTTCGCTCTGTTAAGCTATGTTCATTATGATGCTGCTTACGATAATGCTTTTTGGGATGGACAAAGAATGACTTATGGTGATGGTAGCAACAACAATCCCTATACTGCATTAGATATTTGCGGTCATGAAATTACCCATGGATTAGATGCGAATACTGCAAATCTTGATTACGCTGCCGAATCGGGAGCATTGAACGAAGGGTTTAGTGATATTTTCGGAACAGCTATTGAATTTTATGGCAAACCAGCTCTTGCTAACTGGACCTGTGGTGAAAATCTTGGTTTTGTGATTCGCGACTTAGCAAATCCAAATTCTACGCAAAACCCCGACACCTATCTTGGCACCAACTGGGATTTAGCACAAGAAGTTCATCAAAACAGCACCGTTATCAGTCATTGGTTTTATTTAGTAAGTCAAGGTGGCAGCGGCACAAATGATATTGGAAATGCTTACAGTGTTACAGGAATAGGAATCACAAAAGCTTCCAATATTGCCTTCAGGATGCTTACCATATATTTGACCAGTACTTCAGATTATAACGATGCTCGTTTTTATGCTATTGTTGCTGCCACTGATTTGTATGGCGGATGTACTCCCGAAGTGCAATGTGTTACCAATGCCATGTATGCTGTTGGCTTAGGTTCCATTTATGTTCCTGCTGTAAGTATTGATTTTTCTGCAAGCAACACGCATTCTTGTTCTACTCCTAATCTGGTTCAGTTTACCAATTTAAGCACAAACGCAACAAACTACACGTGGACTTTTGGCGATGGTGGCACAAGCACACTTGCAAACCCATCACATTCTTATACTACTTCAGGAAATTTCAACGTGAAGTTAAAAGGTGTTAGCACAGGTTGCGGTTCAGATTCTTTAACCAAAACTGCTTTTGTAAGCATTGCCTCCAACAATTCAAATAATGCATCCTTACCCGTTACTGGCACGGGGCAATCTCTCACCTGCTGCACAGGAACCCTATACGACAGTGGTGGAACAAGCGATTATACTAACATTACGGATGGAAAAGTTACAATAGCACCCGCAGGAGCATCCGGTGTAACCTTAACTTTTACTTCGTTCAATTTTGAATCAGGCTACGATTATCTTTATGTATATGATGGACCAACTACAGCTTCAACTTTAATTGGACAATATGACGGAACCACTTTGCCCAACGGCGGAATAATTCAGTCAAGTGGTGGTTCCATAACACTTCGCCAGACTACCGATCAAGGTGTTACAGGTTCAGGGTTTCAACTGACTTGGCAATGCAGTTTGCCTACTGCACCTCCGCAAACTAATTTTTATGCAAGCGAACTCTCCACTTGTTCCGGTGTGGTTCATTTTCATGATATAACAGTAAACGGACCTACAACATGGCTTTGGAAATTTGGTGATGGCGGCACTTCAATACTACAAAATCCTGTTCACGCTTACCAAACAAATGGCGTTTATACCGTAAGACTAAAAACTACCAATGGTTTTGGCACAGACTCAACCATAAAAACAAGTTATGTTACCGTTGCTAACTTGCCTACTCTACCTACCGTTACACCAGACAGCGGCTGCAATCCACACTCCCTTACCCTTTCAGCAAATGCCGGAAGCGGTCAACTTGATTGGTATAATGCCATCACCGACGGAACTTTGCTTCATACAGGACCTACCTACACAACCCCCATCCTGACAACCACCACCACCTATTATGTGGAAAACAAAATGACCACCACCTCACAATATGTAGGAAAACTTGACAACACCGGTGCAGGTGGTAATTACAATAATGCCAGTAACGTACATTATGAAATTTTCAACTGCTATTCACCCGTTACCTTAATTTCAGTAGGTGTTTATGCTCAAGGTGCTGCTGACAGAACTATTGTACTACGCGATTCGAGTCTAACTGTCCTTCAGTCATTAACTGTTACCATACCGGATGGTGCAAGCCGTGTCACCCTGAATTTTCCTATACCTGTCGGTTATAGTTATCAATTAGCCTGCACAGGAACTCCTAACCTATTTCGCAATAACAGCAACACAGGTGTCTATCCATATTTGCTCCCCGGATTCATTAAAATCACCGAATCGAGCGCATCCAAGCCCCCGTATAATTCATTTGGAAATTACTATTATTTCTACAATTGGGAAGTGAAACAACCGGAATGTTCTAGCCCACGGGTGCCTGTGGTTGCCACTATCAACGATTGCAGCGGCATTGCCAACATTGACCAAAACCCAACTTTGAACATCTATCCCAACCCTGCTCATGATTTGCTATTTGTGGAATTCAATAGCAAGACTGCCGAAGCTTATTCAATTACGATAAATGACGTTATCGGCAAAACCATCCTTACGAATAATTTGGATGCAGTGAATGGGTTCAATAAATTTAAAATTTCTTTGAATGATTTTCTGCCTGGCATTTATTTCATTAGTTTGAAAGCCAACAATCAGAATATCGTTCGGAAGATTGTGATTGATTAATGCAGGACTAAAAAATAGCCACTTTTTCGTAAAGATATAAAAGCGTTTCGACAAAGTGTTTTTTTAACTGACAAGCGTGTTTTTGCTTCCGCGTTGCGTGTTTGAGCTACCGCGTTGAAATTATTCCTATTTGCGTTGATTTTTTGGGGTTTCGACAAGAAATGTTTTGCTTGCGCGTTGTTTGCTGAAGCTTCCGCGTTCGATGTTTTTGCTTGCGCGTTGCTGTGTGGAGCTTACGCGTTGCAATGTGGAGCTTGCGCGTTGTTTGTTGAAGCTTGCGACAAGAAATGTTTTGCTTGCGCGTTGTTTGTTGGA
>CAIWVT010000091.1 GCA_903916135.1 uncultured bacterium | reverse complement strand
TGGAATAGATAATGATTCCTAAAAGGATAATAATTGCAATACCTAGGATGTTGGTATATTTAAAGCTTTTAGGCTGTTTATTTAGTTGAATACCTTTAACAATAGGAGGCTTCTTTTGTATTGTTTTTGTTATTTGTTTTCTGTTCATCATATTGGCTTGATTTTTTTAGTAAATCAAATTTTTTACGTAGGGTATCATTTCATCCATAAATTTCAAGAAATCATGGTTCAGTTCTTGATAATGAATGTGGATTTCCTCCGCAGCTTCGTGCAAATTGGGCGCAAAACGTGTCCGCGTGGCTAATCCCCTGAAGAAGTTCTTGAAGCTATTCGGATCAGCATAATACACAAGCCAGTTCGACGACATCATGTGAGGCAACATCCTTTTCATACGCACGGGCAAGATAGGATATTCCGTCAACACAACTGCATAAACCCTTTCCGCGAAACGCGGCAAGGAATTATCATGAAAACGACTCCAATTCGCCGCCAAAAAATGATCGTAAAACATATCAACAATGATGGTGGCATACAATCCAAACTTATGGTCTATCCTATTCACGCTTTCTTTGAAATAATAATTCGAATCCGTAAACGCATCTATCTTATGATGCAGGCGTATGCCCTTACGAATTTCGTCCGAATAGCGATGCGCGTTGCCCTTCACCGTGTCGGCTATAAAGTTCCCAATCAAAACATCTTTATCATCAAAAGATAGATATGCATGTGCCAAATAGTTCATCGCTTCTTCATTTTAAAATACAAAAGTATCCCTAATATCTGGAATAGCCAAGCTAACGAACGATTTTTTTTCTTAATTGCCAACTTCACTTTTGATTTCATACCTATATAGATAAAAAAAACCATAAAAATTTCTCACTTCCTTTGACTTTTTTATCTTGAAATAATGTAATTTTGCAGAAAAATATTCACCATGGATAGCATCACATTTAAACAAACAATCTTAGCCGGTATCCCCGACATATTACCCACCAAACCCGTTTACGATATATCCGTAAACCACGCCCCTAAACGAAAAGACATCCTTTCAGCAACCGAAAAAAAACTCGCCTTGCGCAATGCCCTACGCTATTTCCCCGCCAAACATCACGCCGTATTAGCCCCCGAATTTCTCGAAGAGTTATTGACTTATGGCAGAATATATATGTATCGTTTCCGCCCTACGTATAAGATTTTTGCGCGGTCAATAGACGCTTTTCCGCATCAATCGGTGCAAGCTGCAGCTATCATGCTTATGTTGAGCAATAACTTGGATGATGCCGTTGCTCAACATCCCCACGAACTCATCACCTACGGTGGCAACGGAGCCGTGTTCCAAAACTGGGCACAATATCTGCTTACGATGCAATACCTCGCCATTATGACCGACGAGCAAACCCTCGCCATGTATTCGGGGCACCCTATGGGTTTGTTTCCATCGCATCGCGACGCTCCCCGCGTGGTCGTTACCAACGGCATGATGATTCCTAACTATTCCAAACCAGATGATTGGGAACGTTTCAACGCCCTTGGCGTATCGCAATACGGACAAATGACAGCAGGCTCTTTCATGTACATTGGACCTCAGGGCATCGTCCACGGCACTACCATCACTGTCCTGAACGCAGGACGTAAAATCGCACAGGCAGGCGAAAGTCTTGCAGGTAAACTTTTTGTAACCTCGGGACTGGGCGGTATGAGTGGCGCACAACCCAAGGCTGCCGTCATCGCAGGTGCCATCGGCGTTGTTGCAGAAGTCAATCCCAAAGCAGTGGAAACCCGCCACTCACAAGGGTGGGTTGACGAAGTATTCACCGACATCAACCTCCTCTTACACCGCATCGCACAAGCACGCCTTGCCAAAGAAGCCGTATCATTAGCCTATCAAGGCAACATCGTTGACCTGTGGGAAGCCTTCGTCGCCAACAACATCACCGTCGAAATCGGCTCCGACCAAACATCTTTGCATAACCCCTGGGCAGGCGGATATTATCCCGTAGGGCTGAGTTTTGAAGAATCAAAAGCCATGATGGCTAACAATCCCGCCCTCTTTAAAGAAAAAGTACAAGAATCCCTTCGCCGACAGGTCTTCGCCATCAACGCATTAGCTGCTAAAGGCATGTACTTCTTCGATTATGGCAACGCCTTCTTGTTGGAAGCTTCCAGAGCAGGCGCAGCCATCCTGAAACCTAACGGCGATTTCATTTATCCAAGTTATGTTCAAGATATCATGGGTCCCATGTGCTTCGACTACGGCTTTGGTCCTTTCAGATGGGTGTGCACCTCCTCCCTACCTGAGGATTTAGACAAGTCAGATGCTCTCGCCATCAGTGTCTTAGAAGATATCATTCAGACATCGCCACCCGAGATTCAGCTACAGATGATAGACAACATCCGCTGGATACGCGGTGCCAAAAAGAATAAGCTGGTCGTTGGTTCGCAAGCGCGCATCCTTTATGCCGATGCTGTGGGGCGTATCAAAATAGCGGAGGCGTTCAACCGAGCCGTCGCTCTTGGCGATATATCAGCGCCGATCGTCCTCGGACGCGATCATCATGACGTTTCGGGTACTGATTCTCCTTACAGAGAGACATCGAACATCTATGACGGTTCGCGTTTTACTGCCGATATGGCAATACAGAACGTGATAGGTGATTCCTTTCGCGGCGCTACGTGGGTTTCTATTCACAATGGAGGCGGTGTTGGTTGGGGCGAAGTCATAAACGGCGGCTTCGGTTTGTTGCTCGACGGCTCTCACGATGCTAAAAAAAGATTACAGTCCATGCTTTTTTGGGACGTCAACAACGGCATCGCTCGTCGCTCATGGGCACGAAATAGTGGCGCCGAATTCGCCATCCAACGTGCCATGCAACTCAATCCATCCTTGAAGGTTACTCTTGCAAATCATGCGGATGATGAACTGATTGACTTTTTGATATGAAATGTGCGTTTGGTGATTTGGCAATAATCACTATTAATAAAAAATAAATAGTAAACCATTAAAAAAAAAATTATGTTTGAAAAAAATGTGTATCTTGAAAGAAGAAAAAAATTAAGAGACCTTGTAAAAAACGGGGTGTTGATTTTTGTTGGCAACACCGAGTTGCCTATGAATTATCCACAAAATATTTATCATTTTAGGCAGGACAGTTCGTTTCTGTATTTTTTCGGAATTGACGAACCTGGATTGGCGGCAATAATTGATCTTGACACCGGTAAAGAAATTATTTTCGGCAATGATGTTGAAATTGAAGATGTAATTTGGACAGGTCCTTTGCCCCTGCTGAGCGATAAGGCAGAAAAATTTGGTGTTAGCTCTACCGAAGTTTTTGCGAACTTTGAAACGTATGTGTGTAATGCAAGAAAAGAAAACAAGACAATTCATTTTTTGCCACCCTATAATCCTAACACTAAGATTTTCTTAACGGATTTATTAGGGATTCCGGTGAATAAACTGAAAGAAAATGCTTCGATGGAATTGATGCTTGCTGTTATACAAGTTCGTTCAATAAAATCTGTAGCGGAAGTTGCCGAGATAGAAAACGGCATAGATACTGCTTACGAAATGTTCACCAAAGGCATGCAATTGGTGAAGCCAAATAGATATGAATATGAAGTTTCGGGAGCCATGGAAGGCATCGCCTTGGCGAAAAACGGCGCGCTGTCGTTTCCAACCATTCTATCGGTAAGAGGCGAAATTCTGCACGGACATGCTCATGGCAACCTGATGAACGATGGGGATATGCTCGTGATGGATGCCGGTTTTGAGACCCCGAACCGCTATGCTACAGACCACACTCGTTCGGTTCCGGTGAGCGGCATATTCACTCAAAAACAAAAGGAAATCTATCAAATAGTGTTGGATTCGCAAATGTTAGCTATAGAAGCCATCAAGCCGGGTGTGAAATATCAGGACGTGCATTTGCTTTCGTGCAAAGTGATTGCCGAAGGATTGAAAAAACTTGGACTGATGAAAGGCGATGTGGACGAAGCTGTGAAACAAGGTGCTCATGCTTTGTTTTTCCCTCACGGTTTGGGACACATGATGGGATTGGATGTTCATGATATGGAAGATATCGGGCAGATTTATGTAGGCTATGATGATGAAGTTCGCCCCATTGACCAGTTTGGCACGGCGTATTTGCGCTTGGGCAGAAGACTTCAAGCGGGTTTTGTGTTGACCGTTGAGCCGGGCATATATTTTATTCCTGAATTATATAATCTTTGGAAAACAGAAAATAAGTTCACCGAATTTATTGATTACGGAAAGGTGAGCGAATATCTTGGTTTTGGTGGCATCCGCATTGAAGATGACGTATTAGTTACCGAAACTGGGCACCAAGTGCTTGGCAAAGCGATTCCAAAAACGATAGCTGAGATTGAAGCGTTGATGGGCGGTGGAAGGTAAAAGGTAAAAGGTGAAAGTTGAAAGGTGAAAGTTGAAAGGTGAAAGGAAAAAGTTGAAAGGTGAAAGGGAAAAGGTGAAAGTGGTATTTGTCCATTCTTAACCTTTCCCATACACTGGGCTGCCGGGAGTGTTGGTATTCGTTATGTGCAAACTTGGGATTTTCCTGCCGACTGCGTCACGCTGGCGGGGTTCTTGGATTTATTCCTCAAACTCCATATTGTCCATCATTTCTATCATTTTCTTTAAGCCATCGTTGTGGATGACTGAAAATATTTTGCGAAGGAATTCTTCATCCACATTGGTTCCTTTGGCAAGTTTAATTTTTGAATCTATGATTTGTTGCCACCGTTCGGATTGGAAGAGTTGGAGGTTGTGAAGTTTTTTATATTCGCCCATTTCTTTCACCAATCGGATGCGATGATGCAGGGTTTCGATAATGATATCGTCCAAACCATCTATTTGTTTTCGCCAATGTTTCATTTCTTTTGAATCATTCTCTTTATCATTAATGGGCAGTTCTTCCATACCTTTAAAATAATTTCGTAAGCCCAAAACACTTGCTTTTTCGAAAAGCACCATATAATTGTGAATATCTAATTTATCCATCAATTGAAAGAATTGAAGGTTGAGATGACTTGAATGGAAGTAGTTGAATTCGATTATGGCATCACTTTCGGGAAACATACTTTTGCAGGAAAAATATGGCGTGAGTTGATTCAACACGTTGTTGATATTGATTTTGCCTTTTAGCGAAATTGTGTTTCTAAAACATAAGTATGTTGGCTCAATTACACGCTTTTTCAGATTTCTGACAACAAAAATGCTAATCGAAAAGTAGGGATTCAGCATGAAATCTGCGTGTTGTTCCACCGTA
This sequence comes from uncultured bacterium, assembly GCA_903916135.1. Lineage (GTDB taxonomy): Bacteria > Bacteroidota > Bacteroidia > Bacteroidales > CAIWKO01 > CAIWKO01. Next base: position 3,091 of record CAIWVT010000091.1, on the reverse strand, counting down.
TAATATATGGCAAGGGGTATCTGCCGTTCGGCGCGAAAGATGTCGAAGATTTGATATTTCGTCGCATCGGAGATTTCATCGGCTATGGCTAAGCCCATGTTACCTGCGAAATTCACTTTGAATTCCTCTAACAATTCGAAGTTGATAGGTTCTTTTATCAGAAACCAGAAAAAAGGTTTTTTCATCCGTTTGCTTATTTATGTGAATCAATAAAAAGATGTGCAAAAATAAGAAAAAAAATCATATCAATAGTAAAATATTTTCGAAGATAAATATCACAAGGTGAAAATTTTTCTTTTGCAAAGGATGTTCTTCGTTCTGTAAGTTAAATTTTAATATATGCTTTGCGAAACATTGCCCATCATATTTCACTACCTAAAGTGAACGAATTTTTCATCTATAATAATTCAAAAGAATACTCGCCTTTTTCGGTTTCGTGCGGATTATATACCTTAATGAATTTGGCGGTAAGGTCGCCCAAGTCGTAAGCGAATATTGTGGTTTGCGATAGAGCCGGAGCCACAAAATAGAGTTCGGCAGGCTTGTTGGCTCTGAGTTGTGCCAGATAGAAAATCAAATCCGTGGTGCCATGGTTCACAATTTTAATTTTGTCGTCAACCCCAAAAGTATGTTTGCAGATAACCTTTGCCTTTTTTGGTTTGAGATGACCTGTGAAAAAAATTTGATCATGACGGCGTATAGCGGGCAAATCGAAAAAGGCTTCAATGGATTTCGGATGTTGAGAAAACTCTTGTATGAAGCCGCCCAAATTGGCATATTGAGCATGGCACATAACCCTTCGAGCCAGTTCTAATTCACCACTAAGAGTTCCTTTGGTTGATTTGCTGCCTTTTTGCGTTGAGTAGGCTTCCGACAATAGCGCTGCAAACAAATCAACATCCGCTTTGACATCTGCCAAAGCAGCATCATTGCCGATGGATATACTTAGTGCTGCCACAGCGTCAATCCTATCCAATTGTTTTCCACTCTGAAATGGCTTGCGAAATTTTGGCAACAAAGATTTATAACGCGGAGTATGCCTGCGATAAAATTGTTGAATGGCAATATCCCATTCCATGATTTTAGTTTTTCTGAGCAAAATCAGTTGTTGCTTCAAATTGAGAGTTTCGCCTTTCTTCGTGCCTATTTGTTTATTCCAAGCAGCATAAGCTTCCATGAAAGCTTCATGAATAGGATGATAAAAATTGTAAAGCGCTAAGATGAATGGCGAACTTTTTCCTGCAAAAAGCGCGCTATCGTGATAGGTGGATAGTCGCATAGCCTTTGAGTAATTACCTTTTGTGGCATTGAGGATGGGATTGATTAAATAGCTCCAGAGTGTTTTCATAATTAGTATAGTATTTAAGCCTATTGAATTGTATTATCTAATAAGATGCAAAAATATAAAAAAAAACCTTTATAGCATTAGATATGGTACATATATATTTCATAAAATGAATTGCTTTTATCAAAATATTCATGGTAAATTTATATAATGAATTGATTTCGTTCATTCATCCATATCTTTGTAATGAATACAAATGTATTTATATATCTGATGTTATACGATGGATGAAAGCAAAAGGTTACATATATATGCATTTCGTAGATTGATATATACATATTCTTTTTTATATATGTATATCCATTTATAATGTAATCACGTGTTTTCTTTTTTTGGCGTTTCACTTTATAACGTGAACATGTGTTATCTTTAATATTCGTTTCGTAATATAATGTGAACACGTGTTTTCTTTTATTTGCGAATCTATTTTTTATGTGTTCACGTGTTTTCTTTAATATGCGAATCTCTTTGGATGGTAAACATTTGTATTTGCTTTTCTGTAAACATCCAAAGCATATATTCGTTTCTATTTGTGCTTTCGCATATCCCCTATCGGGAAATGGCGACAAGTTTAATCCATTTGCGTGGTATCAACTAATAAATACTTTTCATGTTTATGTGTTGTGAATAGGCAGCAATATTAAACTTTGTGCTATAGATAATAATTTCACAGCACTACAGTACTATTATTATTGATGATAGAATTATCACCGGAAATCAAATGAATGTTTGCAGGTATGATGAAATGGAAATTGAAATGGGAAGGACTGATTTGAAACTTTGATTTTGAATATTAACACACCCACGAATTCACGTGTGCAACATATCAATATAAAAAAAACAGCTCTAAATTGAGTGCAACGAATTAAGAAATAAAAGAAACGCTATTTTTTGTTCTGACAAGAGGTTGATGCCGCCTCCTGCAGAACAAACTAGGGACAGGCAATAACCGTACCAACAAAAGTTCCGGCATTTGTAACAATAAATCGCCAACATTGTCCATCTGGAGCTTTCATGATAATGCCTTTATTAACATCCGTAATATAAACATCTCCGCCTGTAATTGTGAGTTTAGAATTCGCAACATTAGTGCCCATGCCGACATTTCCTGTTGCAAAATTTCCAAAAATCAATGGTGTGCTGGTGCTGCTGTTGGCGATGTAGAGTTTATTAGTGTCATTTGAGTTGGATCCGGCTTGATATCCGATGAAAACATTGCCTACTCCTGTAACGTTTAAATAACCTGCCTTAAATCCAACTGCTGTATTGCGGTTTCCGGTAGTGTTCAACATAAGTGCGGAATCACCAACTGCTGAATTTTGATAGCCAGTGCTATTACCATAAAGAGCTTTATATCCAATTGCAGTATTTCTATATCCTGAAGTGTTGGAAAAAAGTGCGGAATCACCGATTGCTGAATTTTGATAACCAGTCGTATTCGTAAAAAGAGTTTTATATCCGAAGGCTACATTATTGAAACCTGTTGTGTTGGTATTAAGTGCATTCACTCCAAGGGCGGTATTGAAACCTCCTGTAGTGTTATTCGTTAAAGCCCTATAACCGATAGCGGTATTATTGTTGCCCGCAGAACCTGCCAAAGGACCTTTCAATGCTTCATACCCAACAGCCACATTATTATTAGTAGTATTAGTTGTGTTATACTGCATCTCATTAAAGCCAATAGCATTAGCATTAGAAACAGAAGCGTTTAAATAAAGCGCTGAATTTCCGTAATCAGTATTGCTT
>CAIWVT010000090.1 GCA_903916135.1 uncultured bacterium | reverse complement strand
TGATTAAATGATTCCTTGATCCATCCTGTTTTACGCACTGGGACACCCTGAGTCAATATCGAACATTTTTAGTAGTTGAGCTTGCTCTTCATTTTTAATTAAAATCCTTGTATAGCTTGTATTTGAGTATGGAGTAGTAATGGTTAATGAATAAATTGTTTTCAAAATATCTATTGCTTTTTCAGGGCTAAGTTCAGATTTTTTCTCCTTTAGTTGCCTTTCAAGTTCTTTATACAATACACATGCAGCAAAAGCAATGCAAATGTGTGATTCTATCCTTCTTTTCAAATGATGATAGATCGGTCGTATCTTTAAATCTGTTTTTGATATTCTGAATGTTTTTTCAACATTCCAAAGTTTTTTATAATGAGCAATAATATCTTCTTTTGGAAAATCCGTGTTGGTCAAATATCCTTTTAATCCATCCCATTTAGCATCGTCTTCATACTTTTGATAATCTATGGTTATTTCAATTTCACCTTTCAAGGTTAAGTACTTGTTGTATCCTTTATTATTGATATGTTTTTTGGTGAGTTTGCCAGCATCTAAATTCTTTTCAAGCTTTTCTATCCCTGTTTTTCTATTATAGGCATCCTTCTTGGCTCTTTTTTCAGAGTAGCTGATTATTATTCGTTGGTTCGTGTCCTTTTGTATTGCTACACTTTCTCCATCTTTTAACTTTAACAAGAGTATTTGTTTTTTTAATTTTTCCGATTCGTTTTTAATTCTTGCCCCAATAATAAACTCATAATCTCTTTCTTCAAGTTCCCTTATGTTTTTGTTTGACATTAATCCTGCATCAGCGACTATGATTAATTGTTTGAGCATATATTTCTTCTTGAATGCTTCTATTACAGGCAACATTGTATGACCTTCAAACTTATTGCCTTCAAAGATTTCATAAGCCAGTGGATAGCCAGTTGAATCAATTAATAAGCCAAGTAAAATTTGTGGGTTCTGATGCTTACCATCTTTATTGAATCCAGTCTTTCGTAAATCATCTTCGTCTTGCGCTTCAAAATACAATGTCGTTACATCGTAAAAAACAATAGATATATCTGATTTCAACACACCAACAGCATAATGATAACTTATCTCTTGGATAGATGTCATTTGGTGCTTTTGTAGCTTATCTAAGTAGCGATATATCTTGTCAATGTCTAAACATATTCCTTTGTACTTAAACAAATAATCTATGGTCTTGAGTTTGCTTACAGGATATACTAATCGAGTAAGCACTAGATATCTAAATAACTCATCTTTTATTGCTTTATAACCAACTTGGTCAAATAATTTCCCCAATATTAATTCTGGACCTAACAGTTCGAATTTATTAATCCCATTGAAGAAAGTGTCAACTAAATGCTTTTCTTTCTCTAAATCAAAATTTAATGAACTTTGCTTTTGTAAAATCATGATTTCTTGTTTAGCTTGAGAAACTAATTGGTCAATGATTTTAGTATCTGACGAACTTCCAATCGTTTTTAAAACTTTATATTTACCCGTACTCTTATCTATGATCTGAATACTGATAACTCCACTCGTATTTTTCTTTTTGCGCATATACATCCCACAAAAGTACTGCTGGGACACCCAACATCAAAATAACTTTGTAGTATTTACAGGCATTTCAGAAGGTTTTTTTGGTTTTTTTAAAAAAGTGCGTAAAACAGGAAAATAACTTCGATAAAAAAAAAGGGCTGAATCTATCAGCCCTTTTTTTATAATTTGTTTGAATGATTAAATGATTCCTTGATCCATCATTGCTTGAGCAACTTTGAGGAAACCAGCAACGTTAGCGCCTTTAACATAGTTTACAAAACCAGCACTGTCTTTTCCGTGTTTCACACATGCTTCATGAATATTTTTCATGATTTCGTGCAATCTGCGATCTACTTCTTCTTTACCCCAAGCTAATTTCATAGAGTTTTGACTCATTTCTAAACCTGATGTAGCCACACCGCCTGCATTGGATGCTTTGCCGGGAGCAAATAGGATTTTATGTTCCAAGAACAATTCAACTGCTTCAGGAGTACATGGCATATTGGCACCTTCAGCTACTGCCATACATCCATTGTTGATTAGATTTAAAGCATCCTCTTTGTTCAATTCATTCTGAGTGGCACAAGGCAAAGCAATATCACATTTCACTTCCCAAGGACGTGTTCCTTGAACGAATTTTGAATTTGGAAATTCATAAGAATATGGTTTTACGATATCCTGATTGGAAGCACGGAGTTCGAGCATATACTCAATTTTTTCGCCGGAGATTCCGTCAGCATCATAGATGTAGCCATCGGGACCTGAAATGGTAACCACTTTGCCACCCAATTCAGTAACTTTCAAAGCTGCACCCCAAGCCACATTACCAAAACCCGAAATAGCAACGGTTTTGCCCTTGAAATCGGTTCCTTTGGTCTTCAACATTTCTTGAGCAAAATAAACACATCCAAAGCCTGTAGCTTCCGGACGAACCAAACTTCCACCCCAGTTCAAACCTTTTCCGGTTAATACACCCACATGAGTGTGAGTAAGTTTTTTGTACATACCAAACATGAATCCGATTTCTTTTCCACCAACGCCAATATCGCCGGCTGGTACATCAGTTTCTGGTCCGATAATGTTCCACAATTCGAGCATAAATGATTGACAGAATCTCATGATTTCTGCATCAGATTTGCCTTTTGCATCAAAATCAGAACCACCTTTTCCACCGCCCATAGGCAAAGTGGTTAAGCTGTTCTTAAAAATTTGTTCGAAGCCTAAGAATTTCAAAATGCTAAGGTTTACACTTGGGTGGAAACGTAATCCACCTTTGTAAGGTCCAATGGCATTGTTAAATTGCACGCGGAAACCTCTATTGACATGAACTTGTCCTTTATCATCTAACCAGGGAACTTTGAAGGTTAAGATGCGGTCAGGCTCGATGAGTCTGTCAATGATTCCTGCTGCTTCAATTTGAGGATTTTCGTTTACTACTTCCTCGATAGATTCTAAAACTTCGCGAACGGCTTGTAAATATTCCACTTCACCTGGATTTTTCTTCTCAAGCTCATTCATTATTTTATCTACATTCATTTGAATAATTTTTAAAAAAATTGATAAATATGTTAGTTATTATTGGTTGTTTTTTAATGCAGCAAAATTAATCTTATTATTATATCTAACAAGGTTTATTTTAAATTTTTTTTCAACCAAAAATAAGACAATAATTCATTATAAAACAACACCATACAAAATCGAAATATTTTTCTTATTATTTTTTCATTAAAAAAGACTTCTAAAAATCGGTTCTGCTGGAAATTTTATGAGAGAATGGATTTTTAACTACTTTTGTAGAATGAAAGAAGATATATTACAAGCACTAGAAAAAATACTCCTTCCATTAAGTTCGGGCTGGTCACTTGAGCAAGTCACTACCGATGAAAATAAGGAAGAAGTATATGTAAAACTTCGTTATACTAATAGTGAAGTTTTTGTTGAAGATGAACCTTATGCAATCTATGATTTCAGACACGAGAGGCAATGGAGGCACTTAGATTTGTGGCATTATAAGACCTATATTATAGCCCGTATACCTCGATTTAAAGATACTGAAGGTGTAAAAACAATGGAAGTTCCTTGGGCAGATCATCATGAAAGAATTAGTTGGCGGCTCGAAAAAAAACGATAGAAGTGTTGCAATCAACAAAAAATCAAACCAAGACAGCAAAGCTTTTGCGATTAAGTTTTGATCAGGTTCATAGAGTTATGCATCGTTCAGTAGAAAGAGGAATGCAAAGGCGAGATAATACAGAGGTATATGAGCACTTAAGTATTGATGAAAAGTCCGTTCATAAAGGTCATGAATATATTAGCATTTTGTCGGATGAAGCTTCTGGAATTGTGCTTGATGTTGTGGAAGGAAGAGATAAAAAAAGTGTTGATAAACTTTGCGAAATAGCCTTGACACCAAAGCAACGTGATGGGGTAAAAACATTTTGCTCTGACATGTGGGATGCTTATATTTACGCGGCAAAACAATACTTTCCTAATGCATTACATTGCCATGATAATTTTCATTTAGTTGGTTATTTAAACAAAGCTGTAGACAAAGTAAGACGCAGAGAAGTTAAGCGTCAAGAATCCTTAAAAAATACCAAATATCTCTTTTTGAAAGACCAATCAAATCTAACAGAAAAACAACGTATTAAATTTGAAGCAATAAAAGATTGCAACTATGAAACATCAAGAGCTTGGAGAGTAAAAGAGAACTTTAGAGATATCCAATTTCGACAAACAGTACAAGAAGCTTTTATTATTTACAGCAACTGGAAATGGGATGCTGTCAGGGCGCAAATAAAAGAGATATTATCTGTAGTAGAAATGTTTGACAGACATGAAAGAGGAATATTAAATGCTATTCATACTGGGTCAAATAATGCCAGAGCAGAAAGAATTAATGGCTCAATACAGGAATTGAAATCAATTGGAAGAGGTTATAGAAAAACTGCAAACTTTAGAATAGCAATATTGTTTTTTCATGGCTATTTGAACATGCTTCCACAAAATTCCCAGTAGAACCAATACTTTAAATATTTTACTTTCAGGAGATGATTTTTCATAGAGTGTCTTTAAAATTTCTCCTTCATCCAAGTTATTGTTATTAATGTTCTGAATAATTTTTTCTATAAGTTCTCCCCAAAGTGGTAACCCAACACTTTTAGAAATACCAGCCCCTGCAAATATTACTAAGCTACCATTTTTGGCAGCGTCTATAAGTTCTTTATGGGAATCATTAAGTAAACTCATGTTATAAATGTTTATGTTGATTAATGTTCAATTGTGTTAAGTCTCTATCCTGATATTTTTTTCATTTATCAAATCCTCCACAAAATTAAACATTTCCCCAATACATCCCCCAAAATAAATTCACTTTCTCACTATTTCCAAAAAAAAACCACAAAACTCATACAACTTATGCTCTAATTTACTATTTTTGCCATCAAAAAAAAGAAATGCAATAGCCCCAACAAAAAAAAGTAGTTTATTGTTTCATCCCAAAACCGTTTATTATGGCACACACCCATCTCCAAATTATACACACATTGCCATGTGATCATTTTTGTCTTTAGTACTCCTCATTTAAACCCTCTGTGCATCTCCAAACCTCTGTGCATCTCCGTGTAACAAAAAATCCTATCTGCAAAACTCTAATTTTTCAACAATCAAATCCAAAATCCCCGAACGCTATTCCCCAGAGCCTACACTCAAGTTCAAAATCTCTATAGTGAACTCCACCAAATCAGCATTTAACCTATTGTGTAGTCCTCCAAAAACTAGTAATTTTATATCGTTTTATTTCTTGTAGATTCGTTCTTTTTTTTGATGCATTTCGTCGCTCAAGGAATGGTCGCTTACAATTCACTTTGGGTCGCTTACAGTCAACTTTGAGTCGCTTACAATTCACTTTGAGTCGCTTACAATCAACATTGAGTCGCTTACAGTCAACTTTGAGTCGCTTACAATCAACTTTGAGTCGCTTACAATTCACTTTGAGTCGCTTACAGTCAACTTTGAGTCGCTTACAATC
>CAIWVT010000089.1 GCA_903916135.1 uncultured bacterium | reverse complement strand
TTTTTCAATAAATGGTATTAGGCTTAACACCTGAGAATTTTCGAACATAATCTCAACATCTAACTTCATGATTTTGCGCATTTGTTTTAATCGCTGATGATATCCTGCAATAGCCACAAGAACTTCTTTACTCTTATGTTTCAATTTGCTCATCTGTTTTATCATCGGCTGAAGTTGATTAAAAACTCCCAAAACATCCTTTTGATCATCTTTGGTGGGAAAGAAATCAGGAACTAATCTTTCCACTATTTCATCTTTCCATGTATCAATATTCATGTAAAGAATGATATAATTTGCGCTTCTTGAAGAATAGGTGATGCTGTCGGACAGCAATATGAAAGGATGAATGTAGAATCTGTCGAACTCAAACGACTCATCTTTGACTTGCCTGTGATAAAAATTAAGATACATCTTTATTTACTTTTACAATTAATACTTCCATCGAACCCCCATCCGACTCCATTCGGCTTTCGTTTCGATTTGCAAATTTAAGTCTTTTTATGCTATCAATGTCTAAGGAAGAAGGTTTATTTACTTACATAATGATATGTGTGGCTTCATCTTTTCCTGCTAAAGAAAATCAAGTGGTGCACCAACATGTATCTGAAAATACGTAAACACATAGGTCGCTTTTAGATGGATATGACGACTTATACGCTCTTTTATTTGTGTGGCAACATACGGCTCAACATTTTTGGTCTTTTCATAATAGCTCACAAGGTTTTCCGCAGAAGTGATGCCTAAGCAGAACGTTGCGTAGAAATCCTTTGGGTATCGGTTTCGCAACTGCGAAATATATAAACAGTCGTCTATGTCTTTTTGAATTGAATTTTGATATGGGATGATTCTATCAGTACATAGTTGTTTGATTTGCTGCATATTTTCTGTCGAGAAATCTATGGGGAACAGTTGTTTTGAAAGTTCTTTGAGGTCATTCTTGTATGCTGTGAGCGGTTTCTGAAGATTTTCGCGAGAATGTTGCAATTGTTCGTAGGTCATGCCAAGCAAGTGAGGCATATTCCACAATGGAATCGAAATGAAATCAAAATCTTGGGCTTGGGCTGCATCTAATTGTGTGGGGTTTAAAAGTGTGTCCACTTGAGAATCAAAAGCGAAAAGAATCTCGCGATTGATTATGGTATTCGTTAATTCCGGGATATAAAAATCTTCTTGATTGGGAGCTTCCATATAGCCTGTGAAATGTAATTGCCAAATATTCTCCTTAACAAAAGGAATTAAAGCAATTATTTCCGTAGGTCCGATCTTTTCCTCTACATCTAACTTTATTATTTTACGCATTCGTCGAAGAGCCTCCTTATATTGACCCATGGTAACCAGATCGTTTTTATCCTTATGCTTTTGCTTTGTCAATTTCTTTACAAGCGGCTGCATCACATTAAAAAATGCCAATATATCCTCGTTTTCTTCATTCTTTGGAAAGAAAAAAGGTATCATTTTTTCGATAGCTTCATCTTTCCACGAATCAATATTTATGTAAAGCATCAATAATGCTGATGACATCGAAGCATACATAATGGTGTCGGACAACAATATGTACGAATGTATGTAGGTGGTGTCATAACCTAAGGGAATAACGCTGCCATTCTTTTGATAATAATTAATATCCATCTTTATTTACTTTTACAATTAATACTTCCATCGAACCCCCATCCGACTCCATTCGGCTTTCGTTTCGATTTACAAAATTAAGTCTTTTTCTTTTATGGATAGATATGAAAGGCATTATTTCTTCTTTATATGTAATGAAAAAATAATACGCGCTTGAATAGAGTGTACGAATTCTTGTACGAAAGGATGAAGAATTCATTGGAAGCAAGCCCGAATTTAGTCGCGACAGATATGCCTAGTAATCAAACAATTCTCTGATAGACAAACCCAATCATTACTAAGGCTATGATAATTCATTCGTAAGAAAGATTTCTTATGAATATAGAAGCCTTTATTCACATCTAATCAATCATTTATTATAATTACTGCCTATCCGCTCTTTTTTAGAGCCTATAGTTTCGGACACTATAGAATCCATCTGAAATAGGATGCCTACAAGGCATCCCTTCCTACTTAATTAATCCCAATCCTTCCAAGGCGGAAGCGTCTTTGGGATGATTGAGCAAGGCTTTGTTGAACAATATTTTCGCTTCGCGCAATTTGCCCAAGCGATAATTGGTCCAAGCGAACATCAGCAATGAGTCGTAGTCGAAGGGATACAGGTTCACGTTCTTCTCGAAATAGGGAAGCGCTTTGCTGTATTCGGCTTTGCCATAATAATTATATCCCAACTTATAATTGGCGGAGGTGTTTTGTGTGTCGGTCTTCAATATCTCGAGATATTGCGCCGCCACTTGGTCCCAATTCCCGAGAGCCGAAGCGGGCTTCTATCCCGTAAGGCATCAAAGCGATGGCTTTTTGGTAGTAGGCTGTTGACTCGGTGAAGTTGCCGCTCATATAGGTGAGCCAACCCAAGCGTAGGTTGAGTTCATACGACTTTTCGTCATACACTTTCTTCAG
>CAIWVT010000088.1 GCA_903916135.1 uncultured bacterium | reverse complement strand
ATGAAATCAAAATATAAAACAATCTGTAGAAGGCATAATAATTCTTTAATAATCGATTCATCAGATTTGTGAATCCAATACTTATCAGGTAACTATGAAGTGCACAGTATCCTGTCCACAATAATGTTATTATCAAATATTTCATTTAAATGTCCTCCTTGGTTTTTGGTTAATACTTTCAAATAACTATAATTTCTAATCAAGGCATTTGGTATGTAAATAAAATTCTTTAATGATGCACATGATAAAAAGGCATCATGAAACGAAGTTAAAAAGAATATTTGATCAGTAAACAAACTAACTCCCGTTTTTTTACAACTCATGATCGTTTCAAAGGAAAATCTGTCGAAGAAAAGCCTGTCGAAGGGTGTCGAAGGATCGGTTACTAAAAGTTGATCTTATTAAATGACACTCTTCGCCGGGCTCTGGACTTATTCATTATTCACTCATTTTTCAATTAACAATGATCAGTGATCAGATTAAAGAAGAGGGTAGGAGGGAAAGAAGGTAGGAGGGAAAGAGGGGGCGAAAAGCGAGTACGTTTGAATATAGGAGAACACTATTCCAGTCTACTGACCACCTCATTTAATAAAAGGTAGATCTATAAGTTGTAAAGGACAATAAGGTTGCGTATCAGGCAGGTTCTTGGATTGCATCTCGTCTTCTTGTGAACCTTTAAAGTTGTGTATCAAATTCTTAGCCATCGCTCTGTAATGATACGCGGCGCTACTTGTTTTACATTTATCAATGAAAATATTAAGATCGTCAATTGCTTTACTGTATTTTTTATAATCAAATTGAGCTATTGCTCTATTAAAATAAACAGTTGTTAATGAAGGATTAATTTCGAGTGAACGTGTAAAATCATTAATGGCATTTGGGTAATCTTTGATATTATAACTTGCAACACCTCTCCAGAAATATGCAATTGGATCAGATGTGTTGCTAAGTTCCAAATAGAACGTATAATCGTTAATTGCACGTTGGTAATCTTTCAATCCAAACAAAGCAATTCCCCTATTATAATAAGCATTAAAGTTATTTGGATATAATTGTAATACAATAGAAAAATCTTTTACTGATGTCGCATATTCTTTAAGTCGTAAACATGTTCTTCCACGCCCAAAATGTGCACTCACGCAATTTTCATCAAATTTTATTGCAACCGTGTAAAGATAATTTGCATTTTCAAAATCACCATTAATAAATTTATCATTTGCCTGTAGTGAATAATTTTCAGCCTTCTCTTGTCTTACTCGTAATTTATTGATCGAATCATTATTAACATAATTATTTTGATTTTCTTTTAAAACTCTTTTTGGTGCCTCCTGAATTAATAAACGATCTTTCTTATATTGATCTGATTTGTTAATATGTTTTTCTGAATCGTCGCTTATTATAATTAACGCATCTGCACTTTTCAAAGAATCACGAATAGAATTGACCTTTATAAATTCCAGGGTCGCCTTGGAGGAATCTTTGGTCATTAATAGTGAATAACCTAAATTATTATGCAAATAGATATTCTCTGAATCACTCTTAAGTCCTTTTTTATAGGTATTTATAGCATCGAGATATTTTCCTAAACGATAATAACTATTACCGGTAAAAAGTGAAATAGCAGATATTAAATTCGGGACTAATGCAGTTTTATTAGTATCAAGATGAATTGTTGTGGTAAATGAATTTATTGCCTCGTTATATTTTTCAGCATTATAATATAATAATCCTAATATAAAATTTGAAATAAGTTCAGATTGATATTCTATCGAAAAATTAATGAGATCGGGATTTTGAATAT
>CAIWVT010000087.1 GCA_903916135.1 uncultured bacterium | reverse complement strand
GGTTTTGTCAAGAATTTGCAGAAAAAAAAGACGGATAATAAAAACCAAAGCAATTACCAAAAAAATGGTATTGATCACATATCGTCGAGATGTAAAACTTTTATTGGCAGGCATAATTTTAGTTAGAGCCACAAAATTAGTTATTTCTTGCGAACTGTGGGAAGATAATTATTTGAAATAAATAGATTTTTTTTTTGCAATTATAAAATAAAGTGTAATTTTGCCGTTTGGTTAAACTATTTAATTAAACCATTTGTAAAAACATGTCCGAACAAGAACTATCAACTGAAAAAACCATACTCGAAGCTGCCAAGAAAGTGTTTCTCGACAAAGGCTTCGACGGCGCACGTATGCAGGAAATAGCAGATGAGGCAGGCATCAACAAAGCTTTGCTACATTATTACTTTAGAAGTAAAGACAAGCTCTTCGATGCCATTTTCGAAGAAGCTTTTAAACAGTTTCTGCCCAATATCTCTGAAAATATGGTGTCAGACATGCCCATCGAAGAAAAAGTACGAGCTTTTGTGAGCAATTATATCGATATGCTGCTTAAAAATCCTTATATACCTGTGTTTGTTGTTCGTGAACTGCAACGCAAACCCGATACAATTCTCGAGATATTAAAAAAATCGAAGATTAACCCCATTCAGGTTGCCGTGATACTCAAACAACAAACCGAAGACGGACAGATTATTGACATTTCGTTGCCGCACCTCATCGTAAACATGATTGGGCTGTGTGTGTTTCCGTTCATTGGTCGCCCCATCATCGAAGGATTTTTGTTTAACAACAACACCGAAGCGTACAATGCGTTTTTGCTCGAGCGCAAAACCTTAGTTGCCGATTTTATCCTCAATGCCATCAAACTTAAATAATAGATTCCAATGAAAAATAGTGTATTCATCTTTCTTTTTCTCTTCTGCGGACTGTCGTTTGCTCAAAAAACAGATACCCTCACGCTGGCGAGTTGCCAACAGCAAGCCATCGAAAACTATCCGCTCATCAAACAAAAAGACTTGCTTTCAGCCGCAGCCGATTTGCGTCTTAAAAACCTTAATACATCCTATTTCCCTCAACTTTCGTTGAACGGACAAGCCACCTATCAATCCGCAGTAACCGAAATCCCCAAGTTCAGTCCCCTCATCACCATCACCCCGAGCAACAAAGACCAATACAAACTCACTTTAGATGTAAACCAAAACATCTGGGATGGCGGACAAACCTCCACGCAAAAGAAACTGGAAGTCAGCAGCCTCGAAGCGGAAAAAATGAATGTAGATGTAGAGTTAGTGAAGATTAAAGACCGTGTGAATCAACTCTTTTTTAATATTCTTTTGGTTCAGCAAAACCAAAAAATCATTCTTAACTTGCAAAACGATTTGCAATCGAAGCTCACCAAGATCAAAGCAGGCATTAAAAACGAAGTGCAGTTGCAAAGCAATGCCGATGTACTGCAAGCCGAACTGATAAAGACCGAGCAACAGCTGATAGAGCTTGATAACACCAAGACTATTGCTCTGAATATGCTGTCAGAATATTTAAACCAACCTATACCGGCAGGCACTGTGTTCAAACTCCCCGAAACAAATGTGGGCGCAGGGGTTTACGATAACAAACGCTTGGAGATGCAGTTGTTCGACGTTCAAATGAACAAATTAGAGGTGTCGAAAAAGTTATCCACCACCCGCACCATGCCCCGCTTTAATGCCTTTGGGCAAGGTGGCTACGGCAGGCCCGGCTTCAACATGCTGTCGAACGATTTTGATTTCTTCTACATCGTGGGTGCCAAGTTGAGTTGGAATATATCGGGCTTTTATCAAGCCGCGCGCGAAAAGAAGATCATTGATATTCAGAAAAACCTTCTTGATGTACAGAAGCAAACTTTTGATAAAAACCTGAAACTCTCCTCGCAAAAAGATTTGAGTGACATCACCAAATATCAACAACTCTTAGATAAAGATAACGAAATTGTTGCCTTGCGGCAAAATATCACACATGCATCATCCGTGCAGTTAGAGAACGGAATCATCACTGCCACCGAATATGTTACCGAGCTTGATGCCGAAATTCAAGCCAAACTCAACATCGAACTGCATAAACTGCAATTGCAGATGGCAAAAATCAATTATCTAAACGCTATGGGTAAACTTTAACAATGTAACTTAAGAACAATAAATAATACAATCATGAAAAAATACGTAATTATCATCTCTCTTACACTCCTTGCAGCCTGTTCGGGTAAGAACAATAAATCCGATGCTTATGGCAATTTCGAAGCCGATGAGGTCATCATTTCTTCTGAAGTAGGCGGCAAGCTTTTGCTTTTCAACATTGAAGAAGGTGCCGAACTGAAAGCAGAAACTCTGATTGGCTTGGTCGATACCACCGATTTGCAACTAAAAAAAGAACAACTCACGGCGCAAAAAAACTCAATCGCCACCAAAACAGCCAACATCAGCGCTCAAATAGAAGTGCAGCAACAACAAAAAGCCAACCTTTTGATTGATAAAGCCCGCATCGAAAAACTATTGAAAGACGGTGCTGCCACCAAAAAACAGTTGGATGATATCAATGGGAGCATTAGCTTAGTGGATAAACAAATTGCTTCTATTCAAACCCAAAACAACAGCGTTTCGAGTGATTTGTTAGGAATTGAAAAACAAATTGCTCAGATCGAACAGAGCATAAAAAAGAGTCATATTATCAACCCCGTCAACGGAACCGTTCTGGATAAATATATGATGCAGGACGAGCTAGTTACTCCCGGAAAATCCTTATATAAAATTGCAGACATCACAAATATATACTTACGTGCTTATGTGAGCGAATCCCAACTTTCATCCATCAAACTGGGGCAAAAAGTAGAGGTACTCATTGATAAAGGAAAGAGTGAAGTTGCAAAATACGAAGGGTTCATCACATGGATATCTTCTACTGCCGAGTTTACTCCGAAGATCATTCAAACCAAAGAAGAACGGGTGAATCTGGTGTATGCTGTAAAAATCAAAGTAAAGAACGATGGTGCGCTGAAGATTGGCATGCCCGGCGAAGTGAATTTCAAGTAAAGGGTAAATGGTAGAAGGTAAATGGTAAAGATTCATTTATATAATAATCTCTAATAATGGGTCCTTTAATTTATTAAATCATAAATCGCAAATCACAAGAAAATGCAAACAGTTGTTGTTGATAATTTAAGTAAAAGCTATAAGCAAGCAGTCGCGCTTAAAAACATCACTTTTGAAGTGGATGCGGGCGAGATATTTGGCTTTATTGGTCCCGATGGGGCAGGTAAAACAAGTTTGTTTCGCATTCTGGTTACACTGCTACTCCCTACTGAAGGCACCGCCACTGTTTTGGGATATGATGTGGTGAAAGAGTATAAAAAGATACGCAATAAGGTGGGGTATATGCCGGGCAAGTTTTCGTTATATCAGGACTTAACTGTGGAAGAAAACCTTAACTTCTTCGCCACCATATTTAGCACTTCAATTGAAGAAAACTACCATCTGATTAAAGATATTTATTGCCAAATTGAACCGTTTAAAAAGCGTCGGGCAGGTGCTTTGTCGGGCGGCATGAAACAAAAGCTGGCACTTTCATGCGCGTTGATTCATAAACCGGAAGTATTATTTTTGGATGAACCCACCACCGGTGTTGATGCCGTTTCGCGTAAAGAATTTTGGGGAATGCTTAAATCGTTAAAACATTCGGGTATCACCATCATCGTTTCCACACCTTATATGGACGAGGCATCGTTGTGCGATCGAGTGGCACTCATCCAAAACGGCAACATCCTTAAAATAAATAAGCCCGATGTCATCACCACCACATTCGAAAAGAAGATTCTTGCCATCCGTTCCTCCGATATGCACAAGTTACTGAGTGATTTAAATAGCTTTGAAGCCTGCGACAGTGCTTTTCTTTTCGGACAAACCATACACTACACTGCCAAACAAAATAACCTGGTGATGCCGGAACTTCAAAACTATTTGACGGGACTCAACCATCAACAAGTGGAAATAAACCCGATTGAAGCCAACATCGAAGATTGTTTCATGTCGTTAATGAACCAAGCATCATGAGTGAACGTGAAACAATAATAACCGTAAACCATTTGGTGAAGAAGTTCAGCAGCTTTATTGCCAATAACGACCTCAATTTCGAAGTGTATAAAGGCGAAATCTTTGGTTTTCTCGGTGCCAATGGTGCAGGGAAAACCACTGCCATTAAAATACTCTGCGGTTTATCCAAACCCACTTCGGGGGAGGCTACCATTGCAGGCTTTGATGTATATACACAAAAGGATGACATTAAAAACAGCATCGGCTACATGAGTCAGAAATTTTCTTTGTATGAAGATTTAACCGTGACCGAAAACATCCGATTCTTTGCCGGCATTTATGGCATGACACGCAAAGACATCAAAATTAAAACACAGCAATTGCTTGCAAAACTTGAACTGGAAGATTCCGCAAAGAAACTTATCAAAGATTTGCCACTGGGATGGCGACAAAAGCTTGCTTTTTCAATTGCCATAGTGCACAGTCCTAAGATTGTTTTTTTAGATGAACCCACGGGAGGTGTTGACCCAATTACTCGGCGTCAGTTTTGGAATCAGATTTACGAAGCTGCCGCAGAAGGCGTCACAGTATTTGTTACCACCCATTATATGGATGAAGCCGAATACTGCGACCGCGTTTCTATTATGGTGGATGGACGCATTGCTGCCTTGGATACGCCACAGAAACTAAAAGAGACCTTTGAAGCCGATTCGATGAACGAAGTGTTTATCAAACTGGCGCGAAATGCCACCTATAATGAGTAGAATTAAAAATCATAAATCTTAAATCACAAATCTTAAATCAATCAATGAAACATTTCCGCGGTTTTGTAATTAAAGAGTTCTATCACATTTTTCGCGATAAGCGGACACTGGCGATATTGTTTGTGATGCCAATAGTTCAAATGTTGTTGTTTGGCTATGTGGTGACCAACGAAATTAAAGATGCCAAAATCGGAATACTCGATCATTCGCAAGACGTGGTTACTCGAAAGATTACCGACAAACTGGCGTCTTCTGGATATTTCATCATCACCAAAGTGTTGACCAACGAAACGGAGATTGAAGATTGTTTTCGCACGGGTTCGGTGAAAGAAGTAGTCGTTTTTGAACCTGATTTTGCAGTCAAACTGGAGCGCGAGAAAAAAGCATCTATCCATTTGATTGCCGATGCTTCGGATGCTAACACTGCAAACCTCATTGTGAACTACACCTCAGCCATCGTGAACGATTATGTGACCAAAGAAAACAAAACCGTTACAACGCCTATGCAAATAGGTATCGAATCGCGGATGCTGTATAATGAAGAACTCAAAGGCGTTTATATGTTTGTTCCCGGCACCATGGCTTTGATTTTAGTATTGATTTCAGCTTTGCTCACTTCCGTAAGTATCGTACGCGAAAAAGAACTCGGCACTATGGAGATTTTGTTGGCATCGCCCTTGCGTCCGTTGCAGATTATCATAGGGAAGGTGATGCCCTATGCGGTTTTATCCTTTGTCAATGTCATCACCATATTGTTGCTAAGTAATTCTATTTTTGGACTGCCGATTCAGGGAAGCGTCGCTTTGTTGCTGCTCGAAAGTATGCTGTTCATTATTCTTTCGCTATCGCTTGGAATTTTTATTTCTACTTCAACCAATAGTCAGCAAACCGCCATGATGATTTCCATGATGGGTTTGATGTTGCCTGCCATCATTCTTTCGGGATTTATTTATCCCGTAGAGAATATGCCCATGATTTTGCAATGGGTGTGTCATATCAATCCGTCAACCTATTTTATTATCATCGTAAAAAATATAATGCTCAAAGGTTTGGGGTTTATGAGTGTGTGGAAAGAAACGCTTGTACTGTGCGGTATGGTAGTGTTTTTCATCACCATGAGTGTGCGTAAATTTAAAATACGTTTGGAGTAAAGAAGAAGTACTTAAAGTGCCTAAAGTATTTAAAGTGCCTAAAGTACTTAAAGTGCACTAAAGTTTAAAGTGACAAAAGTTATATAGAAAAAAATGAGAACCATATTATTCATATTACAGAAAGAGTTTCTACAAATACGGCGCAACCGTGCCATGCTACCTATCATTTTCGTGATGCCCATCATCCAATTACTCATCATGGTGAATGCTGCCACTTTGGAAATGAAAAACATCAGCATTTGCGTGGTGGATAATGATTTGAGCACCACTTCCCGCCAATTGACCAACAAATTCAGCAGTTCTCCTTTCTTTAAAGTTACGGGCAATACTTTCGATATGAACGAGGCGCGTACCCAAATTGAAGAAAATAAAGCCCAAATGGTAATGAATATTCCCGCAGGATTTGAAAAAAGATTGGTGCGCGAAAACAAAGCGGAGGTTCAAATGCTGTTTAATGCCATCAATGGAACCGTGGCAGGCATCGGCAATGCTTATGCAAACCAAATCATGATGGGATATAACCGCGAGGTGATTGCCAAGTGGATAGGCATTTCGAAGAATATGCCTAAAACCAAATCTATAGAAACCATTCCCTCCTTTTGGTATAACCCCGACATGAATTACAAGATATATATGGTGCCTGCCATTTTGGTTATCTTGGTGACCATCATGGGTATGTTGCTTGCTTCTATGAATATAGTACGCGAAAAAGAAATGGGCACTATTGAACAAATCAATGTGACGCCCATCAAAAAGATACATTTTGTTATTGGCAAACTTGTTCCCTTTTATATTATTGCACTTTTTATGTTGTCGTTTGGATTGACTATCGGAAAACTTGTATTTAATGTGCCTTTCGTTGGCAATTTGGGTTTGTTGTTTGCGGTGGCTTGTGTTTATTTGTTGGTGGTGCAGGGCATCGGATTGTTTATATCCAATTCGGCAAACACCCAACAACAGGCATTGTTTGTCAGTTACTTTTTTATGATTGTTTTCATCATGATGAGCGGCATTTTCACCCCAACAGAAAGCATGCCGCAATGGGCACAAATCATCAATTATTTCAATCCGATTGCCTATTTCATGAAACTGATACGCATGATTTTGCTGAAAGGTTCAGAATTTCACGATATCTATAAAGACTTCATGATATTGCTTGGCTATGGGGTGGCAATGATTACCTTGGCGGTGGTGAGATACCGGAAAGTTTCCAACTGATTAAACAAAACAAAGGCAATCGGTATTGCTTTTATATCTGCAAAAATTATTTTGAAGACATAGTTATTTATGGCACTCTTTGGAATAAAACAGAGCAAGTAAGGGTATTAAACATATATTCGCATTGGTATTAATGCAAAAAATATGATGATGCAAATTGAAAAGGAGAGGGAATATCGTCTTGCTTTATTCAGCCAAAAAAAACAGATTATTGTTAGGGCTGAAAAAAAATTAAACAACGAAAAGTTACCTCATCCAATTAGCAACTAAAACGGCATCCCATTATCAGGTTCGTTATCCCATGGCGCACTGTCGGCAACTTCGTTTTTGGGCGGAGTAGGCACGTCAGAGTTTTCTTGTTTGTCCATTATGTCCATTTTCCAAGGTTTAATGTCTGTGTACCATTTCCCGTTATACTCACGACTTTCCACATCAAAATACACTTTCACGGTTTTTGAAGCGTCAATAGTAAGGTCTAATTTGTCGCCCCAATTCGCCATGCATATTTTCTTTGGGAATTGTGCGTTGGTTTCGAGAATAAAATCTTGGCGTTTCCATTCTCCTCTGGCTGATGTTCCTGTCTGTGCAGGTAAAATCTCAATTATTTTTCCGATGACTTCCATATAGTTTTTTTTGAAGGTGTAAAAGTAATAAATTTTTAGATAGTGTATAAAAAAAGGCGAGAAAATTTCTCGCCTTTCCCTAAAAAACTTTTTTTTGATTAGTTTACAAACTGCTTTGCATAATACTTAGCGGTCAATTTTTCGCCCGTAGCTTTTTCAATCATTTCGTTCCATTCGTACTTCATACCGGGCTTGAATACCTTATCAATAAAGTATTTCCCGATTTCGGGATTCTTTGAAAAGTCAATAGATTTGATGTCTTCGGTTTTATAAATATTTTTAGCAATATAATAGGTGAACTGCGATGCCAACAATTCGCCCATCAAATAATTGTGATAATAGCAAGGATAAAGTGCTATATGAATTTTCGAAGCCCAATCGGGTTCGTTTCTGCCTGCAGGACGTTTCAGCATTTGATATTTTTCGACCAAATCCCACCACAATTTATTCAAATCTTGGTCGGGATTTTCATACATACCTTTTTCGAAACGATACATCACTTGTGCCCAACGGCTAAAGGTGAGTTGTTCGAGACGTAAAGTTTTGTAACAATCGTCAGCAATTTTCTTCGCTTCAGCATCGGTAATGTTTAAATTGGCTTTCATCCATTGCGGATTGGAAGCAAAACGTCCGAAAAACATGGCTACAGCTTCTGTAGTAAATGTGTTGGCAGCATCGCGAAGCAAATAAGGCAAATCACGATCATTATATTTTGAATAATTGGCATGTCCATATTCGTGCAACATGGTGTTCATCCAATTGGCATTGTTCTTCACATTACATAACACACGTACATCGCCCAAACGGTCAATATCGGTGCAAAAAGCATGTTGATTTTTTCCTTTGCGTTCCAACAAGTCGCTATTTTTCAACATATCTTCAATCTGCAAACCGATGCCACTGTAATAGTCTTTGGTAAGCACCACCACATCTTTGGTTTTATAATATTCATCCAAATCGGCTTTATATATTTTTGGAGCTTCCTGAAAGAAACGATTTTGATAATGCCAAGGCATCAACTCATCTTTCTTAATTTTATATCTTTTTGCAAAATAATCATCCATTTCGCCTTTGAGTTGTGCAAACGCATCGCGGGTGAGGCTATCAAGCTCATTGAATAGGGTTTCAACTTCTTTGGGATCTTCTTCGCTCAGTTTCAAACTCATTTCATGATAATTATTAAACCCAAGTTCTTTGGCAGCTTCATTTCTTTTTTTCACCAATTCAATCACCTGTTTCGAAACATTAGCACCCGATTTCTTTGATGCATTCCAGGTTGCTTCCAGGAGTTTGCTGTCGGTGCTGCTGCGCAAAATAGAATCCACTTTATTGTCGGTCAACGTATCTTTGCCAACAACAGGGCGGAAATTGTTGAACGACATAGAGATTTTGGATTGCAAATCAATCATCGCTTTTGTTTTTACGGAATCAATTTGTTCGCCTAAAAATCCATTATACAAAATGTCAAGTTGACGTTTCAACAAAGGATCGGTGATGTCTTTGGCTTCTTTGAATTTCTTCAAGGTTTCAAAATCTTTTTTATCGGCAAAGATTAGCGAAACCTTAAACTCTAAGTCGGCTGATTTTTTATACGCTTCTTCTTTGCCCGATGTTTCGGCTTCCCAGGAAGCAATAGCCGATTCTTTTACCAAAGACGTATATTTAGCTTCGAATTTCTTAATAAAATCTTTTAGTTCCATTTCTGTATTTTTTTTCGAATTTCCACAGCCCGAAAAAAGCCATGAACTTAGGATGATGCCGATTAATAAAAAGGCAAGTGCTGATAATTTTTTCATGTGAGCAAATTTTAATTAGTTATAAAATGATTATTTACCTTTAATAGAAATAAGTTCTACTTTAAAAATTAAGGTTGCATATCCGGGTATGCCTTGATTTCCTTTGTCTCCATACGCCAAATCATACGGAATATACAGTTCGTAGGTTGAGCCGGTGCTCATCAATTGAAGTCCTTCGGTCCATCCTTTAATAACTCCGTTCAAGGGAAATGTGGCAGGCTCTTTCCGTTCATAAGAAGAGTCAAATATTTTTCCATCAATAAA
Organism: uncultured bacterium; assembly: GCA_903916135.1. GTDB lineage: Bacteria > Bacteroidota > Bacteroidia > Bacteroidales > CAIWKO01 > CAIWKO01. The sequence continues at coordinate 1,970 of CAIWVT010000087.1, read as the reverse complement.
TTTTCCTTCATAGTTCACGGTAACCTCATCCGCTGCTACAGGTTTCGGACCGGTGCCTTGAATGATGGCTTTGTATTGCAAACCACTTGGCAGCGTAATTACGCCGGGTTTCTTTTTGTTTTCTTCAAGAAAGATTTTGCCGACTCCTTTGTTTTTTTCAGCCTCGGCACTCGCAACCACTGCTTGTTTGGCTTGGAGGTCTTTTTGGAAACGGGTCATAATCTCTTGACGTTTTTCTACGGTAAACACAGAATCGGTTCCGTTCAAGCCTTTTTTTAATCCCACAACAAAGATGTCGGAATTGATATCAATGTTGCTTTTTTTCAGATTGCCACCCACATCAGAGCCTATAATATAACTAATGGTGTCGGTAAATGTTTTCAAAACAATGGGCGCGTCAGTTTTTTTCTTACCGGTTTGACCGGAAGCAAGTCCAATTGTAGAAATTGCTACAACTAAAACGATGAGAATTTTTCTTTTCATAAACTTGATTTATATATTTAATTATTTATTGATAAATAAAAAAAGCCATTACATCTAATGCAACAGCTTTTTTTACTTTAATCGTATGTATTATTTTTTGGTTTTGGTTGGTTTTTCTGTTTTGGCTGCATTGTCGGCAGCAGGTGCTTCAATTTTGATAAGTTCCACCTTAAAAATTAAGGTTGATCCGCCCGGGATACCTTGGTTGCCTTGGTCGCCATAAGCTAAATCGTAAGGAATGTATAATTCATACGTGCCGCCTTCTTTCATCAATTGTAGCGCTTCTGTCCATCCTTTAATCACACCGGTTACGCCAAATGTTACGGGTTTTTTGCTTTCGTAATTGGAATCAAATATTTTTCCGTCTAAAAGTTTACCTTCATACATCACGGAAACTTGGTCGGTTGCTTTTGGAGTTTTGCCTTTGCCTTCTTTAATCACTTTATATTGAAGACCACTTTGTGTTTGAATCACACCAGCTTTGCCTTTGTTTTCGGCTAAGAATTTTGCACCGGCTTCTTTGTTAGGACCTGCAGCTTCCAGCATTTTTTTCTGTTGTTTTTCTTGAATTTCTTTTTGGAAACCCATCATGATTTTTTGTTTTGCGTCTTTCGAAAATGTCAGACTGTCAATACCGTCCAAAGCATCTCTGAAACCACGCATCAGCGATTCAGCACTGAAATTCAGAGAATCTGAATCAATGTTTTTCTTTAGGTTTTCACCTATGTTGGCACCAATAACATACGCTATGGAGTCTTTATTGGTTTTCAAATTTGCTTTTTTATTGCCCGATCCGCAAGAAGCTAAAATAAATAAACCCATCGTAAGCACGAGGATAGATAGAAAGATGTTTTTCATTCGATTAATTTTTAAATTGTACAATTAAATTATTTTGCCGCAAAGGTATAAATAAATCTACATATACAAGTATTTTTTTTTGATTTTTGGATTTAGGCTTTTTGGATTTAGGCTTTTTGTCTTTTAGGTATAGCTTTGTATCATTAATAATAAAAAAACGCATTGAAAAGATAGAGTCATTAGAGCGAGGTGTACTTAGTTTTTTTTTGCTTAAAAAAAATTATTTTTCAAAAAAACATGTTTGTATTAAAAAATTGTGTAATTTCGTACCGTCAAATTCAAGAAGCACTATGACGACTTTTTTTTCTAAAGACTCGCGACCTTTTGAAACCCTTGCACCTGTAGGGGAAAGGAATATTAGTGTGTTCAAAACCATGTACTTACACGTCATAAATGCCTTGTTTTATCAGGCATCTAACCTAAATAACACCCGAATTTCTCTCGGAAAGTGCGCTACTTTCCTCGGAAACTACGCTACTTTCCTCGGAAAGTGCGCTACTTTCCTCGGAAACTACGCTACTTCCCTCGGAAACCACGCTACTTCCCTCGGAAACTACGCTACTTTCTTCGGAAACTACGCTACTTTCTTCGGAAACTACACTACTTCCCTCGGAAACTTCAGCACTTTC